>JANNWD010000072.1:0-1915 GCA_031408315.1 Bacteroidota bacterium | reverse complement strand
CTAACCGTTGTCCTCCTTCAGTCACAATC
The DNA here is from genome assembly GCA_031408315.1 of Bacteroidota bacterium. Classification (GTDB taxonomy): domain Bacteria; phylum Bacteroidota; class Bacteroidia; order Chitinophagales; family Chitinophagaceae; genus Ferruginibacter. The sequence goes on along the minus strand of JANNWD010000072.1, from coordinate 1,886 downwards.
TCTCTTAGATCGGCTTCAGACAGATTGGCCGCTTCGTCAGATTGATGCAAGTAGACTGATTTTTGTCCGATGACACGATGGCGTTCAGCGGTGTTTTGAGCCCAATGCACCCAGCGACGGTGCTCCGCAAAAGGATATACACAAATCTCATCTGTTTCGTTCCATACAGCATAGGTAAGATAATGCTTGTTGGCTTCCGTCATGGTGACTTCGACTAACCGATCTTTCATTGTTACGTCGCCCCTTCCAAAAGGAAACAATGTCGGGAATGCTTGAGCTTGTATTCCTGGAGTGTTGTAGTCACTCAGAACTCGGCCGGCAGTCGGCCAAGGTAAGGTTTGATCGGCTCCAAAGTATTGGCGTACAGTTGCTTCTAGTTGCACTCGTTGTTGTACAGTTTGTTGCACAGGTCGACTCATGTAATTTTCTTCGACTTGATTCTCTTCAGCAGGAGCACCAGATGCGCCGCCTTGGGCAGGGCCGAGTTCTTGCTCGTTCACGGGTCCAAAGTCGTCGTCGTCATCGTCGTCATCATCGTTGTTTGCTTGTTGTTGTTGTTGATGTTGTGGTTGTTGATGTTGTGGTTCTTGATCGGTGGAAGCATGATCTGAATCCGTGTCTGGCGGAGGAATCTCCTCCTCAATGTCAACAGTGCGAACGCGGCTTGCCACAGATCCATTTTCTGGATACTCGTCAAGATTCTCCGTGCTCAAGGCATCTGCCGCGTAGTATGGATTGAATTCAATCAGGAATTCAATCCAGCTACGCAAGGCTTCACGTCGGACTTTGAAGTCCTTGTACCCCTCGGGCGTGTTGCTATTCGGCTTTCGAACAATATACACTGGAATCTCCTCGACACGCCGAGGTAGCCTGAGTTGTTCGACAAACGGTGAGATGTCTTGTTCCATATTCAAGACTTGTCCCCGAAACCCCATCGATCCGTTCGAAAAAATGAAGGATTTCATGACGACATAATTGCGAGCAATCAAAGCCTCCTCCATGTCAGAAAGCGAGGGCAGAGCGGCAAGGCGGGCCATTGCCTCATCCGTCCTCCCAAAAAATGGATCCATGTCATTTTCGGCGCCAAACTTGAGTATGTTGTTGTTGTTCTTCTGGCTTGCAAGGCAGTCTTTGCAAATCGTTCTTTCTGTATCGTCTCGAAGGAAAGCTTTGTTGAAATACCGCTCCTTGCATTTTGGACAGTACTGAAGGGATGTAGCGAACGTATCCATTTGCGAAGTAAATGCAAGCTGTGCTGCTGCGATTTGAGGGTGACCATCAATATCCAATGTTGCTGACGAAACGTCTCCTTTCATCTCAATTATCTCTTTGCAGATGTTATCGAGAGAATCGTACGTTCTTGGTGATTGAGGTGACGACGGCGGCGATGACGACGGCGATGACGGTGGAGTCAACGACGGCGACTGCAATATAGATTGCGAGGATGCAGAAGATTCCGTCGACAATGGAGACGGCGGTGGCATTGACGCCAGCTGTCGTTCATTGCGGCGCCGTACAAGCATCGTTGACTGCTGCGACGGCGAGGATGCGGAGGATTCGGACAACAATGGCGATGGTAGTTTTCGTAGTACTTTGCGGCGCCGTGGCGGAGAAGGTGGCGGCGAGGATTCCTCCGATGACTGTGTCGATGGCAGCTGTCGTACTTTGCGGCGCCGTGGCGGTGAAGGTGGCGGCGAAGGTGATGGCGAGGATTCCTCCGATGACTTTGGCGATGGCAGCTGTCGTACTTTGCGGCGCCGTAGCAGTAGCGGCGACTCATCACTGTTTTGTTCTTGCTCCAGTTGTGCAACCCTGAATAGATGTCGTTGCACTGCATGTGCATCTTGATTCTCGACTCGGATGTCATATTGTTCGCTTTGTGACTG
>JANNWD010000071.1:0-5229 GCA_031408315.1 Bacteroidota bacterium | reverse complement strand
GTCGGGCAAATTTTGGCATAAATATAGGTTGGCAAAAACATCATTATTAAGGTAGATAAAAATTGGAGTACCCTTAAAAGATTAGCATTTTCGGGTACCAGTAATTTATCCATAAATACTTTAGAATCTAACTTACCCAGCTCGGCTAAATTTAATTTGCCCGACATACCAATAAATTGCACCAATGCTGCAACAGCTAAACCACCCACAATTAAACCGCCTAAAATACCTGCTTGACCCAGGTACGAAATTTTACGTGTAGCTGTATGTGCCATTATTATGTTGTAATTTTGCAGCAAAAATAGGTATTTGCCACGTAAGCACAGAAACACAGAAAATTGAATTGATAGAAGTTATAAATACTGACAGTGGCCTTGCCGATAGAAAAACAAATGCTGATGAGCTGCCGGATAGTAGCGGAAATTGAACAACCCCGACAGCGGTTAAAAATCCTGTTGGCGGTTGTGAAAATTGCAGCGGATAGCCGGAACAAAAGCTAAATTATGTTTTAAGCACACAGCCCCAAAACAAAAAAAAGAAAATGATAAAAATTGGCGATAATATTGATTTACCAGATTTTCCTTTATTGCTAGCGCCTATGGAAGATGTTAGCGATCCGCCATTTAGGGCGGTGTGTAAAGACAAAGGTGCAGATTTAATGTATACCGAATTTATTAGCAGCGAAGGACTAATAAGAGATGCAATTAAAAGCCGCCAAAAGCTAGATATATTTGATTACGAAAAACCAGTGGGTATACAAATTTTTGGTGGAGATGAAGATAGCCTTGCTTTAGCCTCTAAAATTGTAGATGCTACAAACCCTGATTTATTAGATATAAATTTTGGATGCCCTGTAAAAAAAGTAGCACTAAAAGGTGCTGGTGCTGGTGTGTTAAAAGATGTAGATTTAATGATACGCCTTACAGCAGCTTGTGTAAAAAGTACTCGGCTACCCGTTACTGTTAAAACAAGATTAGGCTGGGATGATAGCAACAAAAATATTGAAGAAGTAGCAGAGCGATTGCAAGATGTTGGCATAAAAGCATTGGCAATTCATGGTCGTACAAGGGCACAAATGTATAAAGGTGAGGCTAATTGGGAATTAATTGCTAAGGTTAAAGAAAACCCTAGAATTACCATTCCTATTTTTGGCAACGGCGATATTGATAGTGCCGAAAAAGCAGTTGAATATAAAAATAAATATGGTGTTGATGGTATTATGATTGGTAGGGCCGCTATTGGCTATCCTTGGATTTTTGATGAGATAAAACATTTTGTAAAAACAGGAAACCACCTGCCATCGCCAACTGTAGAGGATAGAGTGGAAGTATGTAAAAAACATTTGCACAGAAGTTTTGAATGGAAAGGGCCTAAAGTGGGCATTTTTGAAATGCGTAGGCATTACACTAATTATTTAAAAGGCTTGCCTGGCATTAAAGACTATCGCTTAAAATTAGTAACGCTTGAAACCGTTGAAGAAATTGTAGCAGTTTTGGATGAAATTAGAGTTAAATATACTGGTTATGAATTTGTAAAAACGCCAATTGAGTTAATAAATTATCATGAGAAATGTCCGATTAATTAAGGTCGGGGTGCTAACTTTTGCGTAGCAAAAGAGCAACCTGACCTTAATTAATTATAGCAAAAATGAATATTTCTTTAGAGCAACCTGACTTTAAATAATTATAGCTCAAAATGAATATTCGTTTGATAGCAAAAAGGCAATCTAACCTTAATTAATCGGCTAGGTAATTAGTAATTTTATTGTATGCAATAAAATTACTAATTTATTTTTACCCAAATTTTATTGACATGCACTTTATTGAAAACGAATTTTACCACATTTATAATCAAGGCAATAATCAGCAAGCAATATATTTTAATGATGCTAACTATATATTTTTTATTAAAAAGATAAGAGATCAAATAGCACCTGTAGCCAATGTACTTTGTTATTGCTTAATGCCCAATCATTTTCATGTTTTAATACAAGCCAATGAAAAAAGTGTTGAAGAAAGGAAATCGTTTGGAGGCAAACCAATGCAAGAGCTTCCTTATAGAATTGGTATGATGTTAAGCAGTTATAGCCAAGCAATTAATAAACAAAATAAAACAACTGGTTCGTTATTTAGATAAAAAGCAAAATTATTGAGTAGCGATGCAGATAATAATAAAGAAAGGTACCTAGAGAATTGTTTCTTTTATATTCATGGTAATCCTTCGGAAGCAAAGTTGGTTAAGGATTTAAAGGATTGGCCATTTTCTTCGTATGTAGATTATGTAGGATTACGAAATGGTAACTTGTGTAATAAGAAATTGCTTTTTAGGCTAAGTAATTTATCTTTAGAGGAAATACAAAACAGGTTGTTTTTAAAAAATTGGGAGAATGATGTTTCAAAATTTTACACTTAAATTAACGGCAAATTTTACTTTATGGTACAGGTCGCTGGTAGCGTCCCGACCAATTTTAATAATCTTTTTATTAGCTTACTTAAATTCTTGCAAGCCAGATAAACCTTACATTGAACCTCCTAAAGATATTGTACTTAAAAAAAAGTTAGATGCTTACACAGAAGTACAATACGGCAATATGCCGTTAATAATTAGTGTGCCACATGGCGGTACAGATGACCCCACAACAATTGCTGATAGAACTTGTCCGAATATTACAACAGCAACAGATAGCCGAACAATTGAATTGGCTAACACTATTGATAGTGTGTGTAAAGCTGATTATAATTTTCAGCCGTATTTAGTAATTAGTTATTTAAAACGTATAAAGCTTGATCAAAATAGAGAGTTTTTAGAAGCTACATGCAGCAACAGTTCTATAGCCTACATTTATAACAATTACCATTTGAGTATTGATAGTTTTATAACTAAAATTACCAATAAATATCTGCAATGTTTGTTTGTAGATTTGCATGGGCATGGGCATACCAAACAACGATTAGAGTTGGGCTATTTAGTAAGTGGTAGCGAATTACGCAACTCTTCTTCTATTTTACCTTCATCTACTTCGTACTACAATATGTTGTTGCAAAATCCTTTCTTAAGCAATAATCAATTTTTAACTACTCCTAATGCATTTGGTACGTTAATGGCTAATAAAGGTATTCCTTGTGTACCATCAGGACAAGACCTTGCACCATTAGTTGGTGACCCTTATTTTGACGGAGGATATAATACACAACGTTACACCTCTTCTTTATATCCTAAAACTTATGGTTGGCAAATAGAATGTAATTTTGATGGTGTGAGAGATACCTATATTAACAGAGTAAGTTTTGCAAAAGTCTTTTTACAAAGTGTAATGGAGTTTTATAGCAGAAACACCAGTATGCAGCCATCTACCTTTGGTAAATAATTATATGAACACACAACCACACAAACACATAACCCTTATTGGCGGCGGTATAATGAGTGCTACGCTTGGTATTTTATTAAAAGAATTAAATCCGAATTTTAGCATAACCATTTACGAAAGGTTAAATGAAGTAGCTGCTGAAAGCAGCGATGCTATGAATAATGCTGGTACTGGCCACTCGGCTTTTTGTGAGTTAAATTATACTCCACAAAAAGAAGATGGAACGATTGATATAAAAAAAGCAATAAAAATTGCATCGTCGTTTGAGCTATCAAAATCGTTTGGGGCGTATTTAATGAAGAAGCAATATTTTGATAAACCAGAAAGTTTTATCAATAACATTCCACACATAAGTTTTGTTTGGGGAGATGAAGATGTAGATTTTTTACAAAAAAGATTTGAAGCCTTACAACAACATCCCCTTTTTGCAGATATGAAATTTAGCCAAGATGTAAACGAATTATTGCAATGGATGCCATTAGTTATGCAACAAAGAAAAGAGGATAAAAAAGTTGCTGCTACAAAAATGGATATTGGTACAGATGTAAATTTTGGTAATCTTACTCGTACGCTATTTGCACATTTAACTAGTTTAAATGGGGTTGAGCTTTTATTAAACCATGAGGTAAGAGATTTGGATAAACAAGATGATGGCACTTGGTTAGTGCAATACAAAGATTTAGCTTTTGACCAAAAAAACGAACGCTACACCGACTTTGTTTTTATTGGTGCTGGTGGTGGGGCATTGCCTTTATTGGAAAAAAGTAATATTGAAGAAGCGGAAGGTTATGGTGGATTTCCTATTAGTGGGCAATGGTTGGTATGCAAAAATGAAAACGTAATTGCACAGCATAATGCAAAAGTTTATGGCAAAGCAAAAGTGGGTGCTCCACCAATGAGTGTACCGCATTTAGATACTAGAATGATTGATGGTAAAAAAGAATTACTCTTTGGTCCGTTTGCTGGCTTTAGTACTAAATTTTTAAAAAATGGTAGCTATTTTGATTTACCATTGAGCATAGAATTTGATAACATTATTCCTATGCTTAGTGCAGGTTGGCACAACATTGCCCTTACAAAATATTTAGTACAACAAGTTTTATTAAAGCATGAAGATAAAATGGATACGTTGAGAGAATATTTTCCTACTGCAATAAATGATGATTGGGAATTAGCTATTGCAGGGCAACGAGTACAAGTAATTAAAAAAGATGAGGAAGAAGGCGGTGTATTAGAATTTGGTACAGAATTAGTGAATAGTGCCGATGGTTGTATTGCTGCACTACTAGGAGCATCGCCTGGTGCATCAACGGCTGTTAGTGCTATGTTGGATGTACTAGAAAAATGCTTTGGCAATTTAATGGAAAGCGATGAATGGAAAAATAAATTACAAAAAATAACTCCGTTGTATAATGCGGTGGAAGTGGATTGGCTGCAGCATAGAAGAATTAATAATACTATTTTGCATTTAGATGATTGAGCACTAACCACATATTAACACAGATTTTTTTACCCCTTAAAAAAGGCTTTCCCCCGCCGATTACGCAAATGATGCAGAAAAAATCTGTTTTCATCCGTTTAAATCAGTAAAATCTGTGTCTCTTAATTAGTGTTCAATAGCATTTATAACTTCCTTATCCAATGGCGATACAGACGGATCAAAATAATTTACCAATACGCCATTTTCATTTACTAAGTATTTACTAAAATTCCATGTTGGAGCTTTGTCATTCCAACCATTTTTTGCAGCGTTGGTAAGCCAATTAAATACAGGGTTTTGTTGTGCTGATTTTATTACACTACTTTTTTTAGCCAATGGAAAAGTAACGCCGAAATTAAGTTTACAAAATTGTGCAATATCA
>JANNWD010000070.1:0-2636 GCA_031408315.1 Bacteroidota bacterium | reverse complement strand
AATTATGTTTATTGGAATAATAAATGTTGCTATCCACCTCGATTTTGCAATACTGCTTAATTTTTAAATTTTCTTTACTTTCATGTACTGCTACCGCATTTTTAATACTGTATTTAATTAGTCTATTGGTATCTAGTTCATTGCTTTTATAAAATTTAATGTGTGAAGGGACATCTGCTTTAATTAAAAAATTGACCCCGTACATTATGCCAACTTCATTAGGATAAACTAAAATAATTGAACCATATGTGCTAAATACAACTTCATTCACAAAGCCAATATTCTTTTTAAATATTATTTTTAAAGGCTTTTGTTCATATCCATTGTCAAACATTATGAATAGTTTATCCGATTTAATACTCGACGGTAATTCTATCTTAAGATTTAGTTTTAAGCTAAAAGCCACATTAACGCAGAAGACAAACAGGTAAAAAACTAAGAATATCTTTTTTATCATATATTTTTTTATATAGTACAGCCATTTATAACTGCACTTGAATTTTTAAACATTGTACTGTATACTAAAGCCTAAATCTACCGACTGCACCAACCAAAATCTTCATTTTATTTTATTCATTATTTTCCACCATAAACTCTTATTGGTAGGCCAACCCACATTACCCGCCTTTCGATAACGAACAACGGTCGACTGTGGGCTAACAACAAAGGTATAATAACTGTTAGATGTTTCGTTCCTCAACATGACTAAAGCAAGGTTTTTAACAAATAGCTATCTAGTTTAATAAAAAAACAATTGCCATTAAGTGTAATAATGGCTTTAGCCAAACTGAACGGTGTGAAGTAACTCATTTTTTACTCTTTATATCTTTTAATTCAAAGGTTACTAGATTTGGTTACTAAATACTATTTTCAATGACTAATTGATAATACACACTAATCATAACTAACTATTCACTAATCTTTTTTATCTTTGCACCTTATTAAAACAAACAAACTAGCATGAATTTTAATCTTTCTCAAATACCAGAACGTAATACAAAACCTCGTGAACATGGCATAACAATGGTTATGGATAAAGGGCTTAGTATAGAAGAAGCTAAAAATTTTATGAGTGTAGCAAAACCACATGTAGATGTGGTAAAGTTAGGTTTTGGAACATCGTTTGTAACGCCAAACCTTAAAGAAAAATTAGAAGTATATAGAGAACATGATATGCCTGTTTACTTTGGAGGTACATTGTTTGAGGCATTTGTAATTAGAAACCAGTTTGAAGATTATATAGCCGTGTGTAAAGAGTTTGGTGTGAGTTATGTAGAGGTTAGCGATGGCTCAATTGAAATACCACATGCAGAAAAATGCGGTTATATAGAAAAATTAACGAAACATTGTACTGTATTAAGTGAGGTTGGTAGTAAAGATGCCACACATATTATGGCTCCATACAAGTGGATTGAATTGATGAAAGCAGAATTAGAAAGTGGTGCAACCTATGTTATTGCAGAGGCAAGAGAAGCTGGTAATGTGGGTATTTACAGAGGGAGTGGCGAAGTAAGAGAAGGATTAGTACAAGAAATTTTAACGCAAATACCCGAAGAAAAAATTATTTGGGAAGCTCCACAAAAAGCACAACAGTTGTACTTTTTAGAATTAATTGGTTGCAACGTAAACTTGGGTAACATTGCCCCTTCGGAAGTAATTCCTTTAGAGGCAATGCGTATTGGTTTACGTGGCGATACGTTCCATTTGTACTTGGATAAAAAAGTAGGGTAATGCAACAATATGGTATTATTGGTTATCCATTAAAATTTTCTTTTTCGCAAACGTATTATACAAAAAAGTTTTTGGAAGAAGGTATTGCGGATGCTTTGTACTCCATTTATCCAATTGAGAGAGCAGAAGAAATACGAACTATTTTACAGCAAAATCCTGCTTTAAAAGGATTGAATGTAACTATACCACACAAAAAAAATATACTTCCTTTTTTAACAGATAGTACCAATTTACCCGTTGGTTTAAATGCTTGTAATTGTATTAAAATAGAAGGCAATAATTTAATTGGGTATAATACTGATGTGGTTGGGTTTGAAAAATCGCTTTTGCCTTTATTAAAACCTCATCATACAAAAGCATTAATATTTGGTAATGGTGGTGCAGCAAATGCGGTTAAATATGTTTTACAAAAATTGACTATACCCTTTTTAGTTGTTGGTAGAACGATGGCCGATGGTATTGATTTATTGTACGAAAACTTAAACCAACAAATTATTAACGAACACTTAGTACTTATAAATACTACGCCAGTTGGCACTTTTCCTGCGGTTGACGAATCTCCGAATTTACCGTATCAACATCTTATCCAAAAACATTTGTTATATGATTTAATTTACAATCCAGAAAAAACATTGTTTTTACAAAAAGGAGAGGAGCAAGGAGCAGCAATAAAAAATGGTTACGAAATGTTATTGTTACAAGCGGAAGAAAATTGGCGTATTTGGAATGAAGAGTAATTTATTTTTTGCCTGTTGCTTTATTTTTTTTTCTTTTAAATAAGTCCCCAATTTTATCAAAATCTTTATGATAAGTAAGGCTTACACCACTTCGGTTGCGTTGTCCTAAATTTAAATCGGTGCTTGTTCTATTAAAGCCAACTACTCGTAAACTTCCATCTTTATTTA
>JANNWD010000069.1:0-16161 GCA_031408315.1 Bacteroidota bacterium | reverse complement strand
CCAGCGGTACGTAACAATGGTGGCGGCCATTGGAATCACACATTTTTTTGGGAAAGTTTAAAACCAGCAATTGCCGATGTCGTTAATATACCAAGTGGTAAATTAGCCGAATCTATAAATGCAGCCTTTGGAAGTTTTGATACATTTAAAGAAAAATTTGCAGCAGCAGGGATGACTCGTTTTGGAAGCGGCTGGGCTTGGCTTATTGTAAAAGACGATAAGTTAGAAGTTAGCTCTACCCCAAATCAAGATAATCCTCTAATGGATGTTGCCGAAGTAAAAGGTACGCCAATATTGGGTTGCGATGTGTGGGAGCATGCTTACTATTTAAATTATCAAAATCGCCGTGCCGATTATTTAACTGCATTTTGGAATGTGGTAAATTGGAGTAAGGTGGAAGAGAGAATGTAAACCCCCTCCGCCCCCTAAAGGGGAACTATGAAAAAGAATGAATAATAGAATGATGTTTTATTTTTTAGATTATTAACATTACTTCTATTTTCGACATTGTTGTGAATTTATTCAGTTATTCTTTCGTTTTTGTAAAACGAAAGAATAACCTCATTTGTACGGCATACCGTTATTTGGCTTTTATTGTATTTTAGAAGCCCTATTTTAAAAACTGCAATCAACATAATGGTTGCAGTTTTTTTGTAGGTATAAGGACGCTATTACAATCTATAAAAATTGAAGTATGTGAAAGCGGCCACACATCTATTTGACTACCACCCTTTTTTATTATCTTGTAAATCCTAAACAACCAAGTATGAAACAAGTGTTAACTGCAATTTTATTTTTATCCTTCTTCTATTCTTTTGCCGATACGCCAGGCAAGGCCAAAATGCATGATAGTAAAGTAAGTTTTCAAAATTTAGATTCGCTAACCAATTATAAATTTTACTACCAACCCAATTATGGCAATGGCGATTCTGTATTAACATTAAAAGATGGCAGCATAATAATACCAAGCAGTGGCGGAGCTCCAGATGGCATTTCGTTTTGGGGCGTAAATACTTCTACACAAAAACATACCGATACCGTTAATGTACCTAACTACTATGCTCCAGATTATGTTTTTATAATTAACAAAATAGAAAACGATAGTATTTATTACACCAAAAAAGAATTAAGCAACAAAAACAATATTGTAAACGAAGGAAACACCGATAGCATTGCCAACAAAGAATTAATTGCCAATGCTAAAAAGGCAAAGCAAAATCATTATTTTAAAATTAGTGGGTTTGTTGCATTGGGTGTTGTGGCGATGGGAGGTATTGTTTGGTATGTGAGGAGGAGAAAGAAATAATTTATTTATAAAATCTTTAAAAGGCAAATTTAGAGATGGTGACGAAGCATTTATTAACTAAAATTTTAAACATATTAATTTCTTAATCCCAAACTTTTGGACGCTCTACACCAATTGTTCTTAAATAATTTAACAATTGCCCAGTATGTACACTTTCATGATATGCTGTTCGTAAAAGATAATCTCCTAATTTTCTACGTTGCCCTAATTCTTCTCTAATGATTTCTATATTTTCTAAATCATTAGCCGAAAAGTTTCTTACTGCAGCTATAAATTTTTCTCTATAAGGCTGAGCAAAAATGAGCTCATCTTCTATATTCGTATAATCTCTCTTTTGAAAAGGAGAAACAAAATTAATTACCGAGCCTCTGCTATTAATTATTTCATGAAACCAATGCTCACCTTCTAGTACATGCCTTACCATTTCTATGCAACTCATTGCAGTTTCATCTGGCTTCCAATTATAATATTGCTCAGGTATTCCTTTCCATACTTTTATACTACGGCGGCGTATTTCTTCAAAATTGAGAATTAGTAGTTGGGTGGGTGACATATTATTTAATGCTTTTAATTTAAAAAATTACTAATTCCAATACTCAATTATCCGAATAGATTCCCAAACCACTTTTCCTTTTTTACTTTTTTTCTTCTCAACCCAATTCCCCTTGTTATCATATTTATATGTAAAAAATACTATTACTGGGGTATCATTTTTCCAAATACCGTTACTTTTAAATTTATCAAAGTTTTCTTCTTTAATAATATCAGAATTTTCATTGTAGTAATATTTAAATGTACTTATATAGTTAGAGCTTTTATTATTTTCTTGAATTAAATTTAAGTTTAGATTATAGACATTGTCCTTCTCAATAGCATTATTTATTATAATTTTTTTAGCCTTCTGTGTATTGTACCTATACTCTAATACATTATTATATGGATCTTTTAAGGTTTTAAGCCTATTTGAATTATAGTATGTGTAATGAGTTGTATAAATATTTGTATCAACAAAAACTGTGTATTGAATTGGTTTTTTGCTTTTGTTAAAAACGGTAATATCGTATAATTTTCTTTTATTAGTATAAGAAAGCAATGTATCATCTTGAGATTTCATAAAAAAACCTAGGCGACCAAAAGCAAAGCTAGAGTCCATATATCCTTGCTTGCTGAAAGTCCATCTTATGCTCATATTTAAAATGCGTTCAGGCAAATTAGAGTTAAGAATGATTACATCATATTCATCAAACTCTATAGACTTTACATTTCCCCTTAATTTTTTAGACTCAAGTGTATAATTTGTTAGGGGTATTTTTTGTGAAGTAGTAAATTTTGGTATTACTATTACCAATAGCAATACAATAAGGATATGTTTTATTTTCATTTAACAAAAATTGGGACTATTATTTTGAATTAAAACTAACTATTTAAAAAGGATTACTTAAATTTTTTGTAAGCAGTATTTAAAATACATCTAATTTGTTTAGTCAGAAGCAGTGTAATACCACGTTTACATATTCCTCCTATACTGCCCACCTACTTCATATAACGCATTAGTAATTTGTCCAAGGCTACAGAATTTTACAGTGTTCATTAACTCTTCAAATAAATTACCGTTATTAATAGCAACTTCCTTTAAGCGTTTTAATTTATCGGCACTTACATTTTCGTTGCGTTTCCAAAAGGCTTGTAAGTTTATTATTTGTTGTTCTTTTTCTTCAGTGGTACTACGTATAACTTCGGTAGGTAAAATAGTTGGGCTACCACTTTTACTTAAAAATGTATTTACACCAATTAAAGGTAATTCGCCAGTATGTTTTTGGTGTTCGTAAAACAAACTTTCTTCCTGTATTTTATTACGCTGGTACATACGTTCCATACTACCCAATACGCCGCCACGTTCTGTAATTCTATCAAACTCTATCAATACAGCTTCTTCAACCAAATCGGTTAACTCTTCAATTAAAAAACTACCTTGATTAGGGTTTTCATTTTTTGCTGTACCTAATTCTCTGTTAATAATTAATTGAATAGCCATAGCTCGGCGTACACTTTCTTCGGTTGGTGTAGTTATCGCTTCATCGTAAGCGTTAGTATGCAAACTATTACAGTTATCGTAAATAGCATATAAAGCTTGCAGCGTTGTACGTATATCGTTAAAATCAATTTCTTGTGCATGCAAGCTTCTACCACTCGTTTGTATATGATACTTTAGCATTTGGCTACGCTTGTTTGCTTTGTATTTATACTTCATGGCTTTTGCCCAAATACGCCTAGCCACTCTGCCAATTACACTATACTCTGGGTCCATTCCATTACTAAAAAAGAAAGAAAGATTTGCGGCAAAGTCATCAATATTCATTCCTCTGCTTAAATAATATTCTACATAAGTAAACCCGTTAGATAATGTAAATGCCAATTGCGTAATTGGGTTTGCACCAGCCTCTGCAATATGGTAACCACTTATGCTTACGCTATAAAAATTGCGTACTTTTTGTGTAATAAAATATTCCTGCACATCACCCATCAACTTTAATGCAAACTCTGTACTAAAAATGCAAGTATTTTGTGCTTGATCTTCTTTTAAAATATCTGCTTGTACTGTTCCTCTTACATTTTGTAATGCTTGTGCTTTTATTTGCTCGTAAATTTCATTTGGTAAAACATCTGCTCCAGTTAGTCCTAACAAACGCAATCCTAGTCCGTCGTTACCTTCTGGCAGTTTACCCAGCATTTCTCCTTTTTGTAATTGAATGGGTTTACCATCTACCCCAATATATTTTGGTAAATTTTCAATATTGAATTTGCTCTCAATAATTTTATTTACATCCTCTCTTAAATTATTTTCAATAATATATTTTTCACATTGCTGGTCAATTGCTGCATTTAAAAAGAAAGCTAATAACATGGGAGCAGGTCCATTAATGGTCATACTAACAGATGTTTTTGGGCTACATAAATCAAAGCCACTATACAATTTTTTGGCATCATCAACCGTGGCAATACTAACACCGCTGTTACCTACTTTACCATAAATATCTGGCCTTGGTGCTGGGTCTTCGCCATATAAAGTTACACTATCAAAAGCTGTACTTAATCGCTTAGCTGGTTGCCCTTGGCTTACATAGTGGAAACGTTTGTTGGTACGTTCTGGTCCGCCTTCGCCAGCAAACATTCTGGTTGGGTCTTCCCCTTCTCTTTTTAAAGGAAACACACCTGCGGTAAATGGAAAACTCCCTGGTACATTCTCTTGCCCTTGCCAAGTGAGCAAATCGCCCCAGTCTTTAAATTTTGGTAAAATAACTTTACGAATACGAGTGCCACTAAGGCTTACAGCCGTCATAGGTTGTTTAATAATTTTGTCTCTTACTTTGTATTCGTAAAAATCTTTTTGGTAAACTTCTAATTTATTAGGCCAGTTGGTAATTAATTTTTTTGCAATAGGTGTAAGCTGATTGGCGTAAAATTCAATTTGTTTTTCTAAAGCTGAAATAACCTCACCCCCAGCCCCCTGCAATTTTATAATTTCTAATGAACCTTGTAATTGATATAATTTAGTTGCAATAGCACTTTGTTCTACAACTAAATTATCATAATCTCTTATAGTAGCTGTTATTTCGCTAAGGTAACGTACACGAATACTTGGTATAATAGCTTGCGATACTTTTGCGGTAGCTCCAAAACTATATTCGCCAAATGTGGTATTTGTCTTTTTTTCAATTGTAACTAATAATTTTTCAAATAAATGATTAACGCCTTCATCATTAAACTTACTAGCCATTGTACCAACAATAGGTAATTCTTGGTTGGTAGCTGTCCACAAACTATGGTTGCGTTTGTATTGCTTACATACATCGGCAAAGGCATCCAACGCTCCAGCTTTATCAAATTTATTTACACAAACAACATCGGCATAATCCAGCATATTTATTTTTTCTAATTGAGATGCGGCACCATATTCTGGTGTCATTACATACATACTAACATCACAATAATCTAAAATACTAGCATCGCTTTGCCCAACACCTGCACTTTCTAAAATAATAAAATCAAAATTGGCTTCTTTACAAATATCAATAGCTTCTTGCACATGGCTACTTAATGCTGTATTGTCATCTCTTGTTGCTAAACTTCTCATGTATGCTCTTCCATGACTAATAGAATTCATTCTAATTCTATCACCCAACAATGCTCCACCTGTTTTTTTCTTACTAGGGTCTACAGAAATTACTGCAATGGTTTTATCGGTAAAGTTGTTTAAAAAACGGCGGACAATTTCATCCGTAACGCTACTTTTACCTGCACCACCTGTACCAGTAATACCCAAAACAGGAATAGTTGAAGTCTGTTTATTATTGATGTTTGAAGAAGTACCATTTTCGGCACTCGTAATTTTTCTGGCAATTTTTCGTACATCCTTTACCTCTCCTAATGTCATTTCGCTTTTATAGTCACCATCACCATTTAATGCAATATCGCAAGAGGAAATTACATCTTCAATCATTCCTTCTAAGCCCATGTGCCTACCATCATCTGGACTATAAATTTTTGTAATACCGTAGTTATGTAGTTCTTCAATTTCACTTGGCAAAATTGTACCTCCACCACCACCAAAAATTTTTATATGTCCACAACCATTTTCTTCCAACAAATCTTTCATGTATTTAAAAAACTCTACATGCCCTCCTTGGTAACTGGTAATAGCAATACCTTGTACATCTTCCTCAATAGCAGTTTCAACAATTTCTTTTACGCTGCGGTTATGCCCAAGATGAATAATTTCTGCACCTTTACTTTGCATAATTCTACGCATTATATTTATGGCAGCATCATGCCCATCAAATAAACTAGCTGCAGTTACAATACGAACGTTGTTTTTGGTAGAAAAACTCATAAAAAATATTTTTAATTCACCGCAGAGAAAAAGAGAAGCAGAGTTTACGCAGAGCTCTCTGCGTAAACTCATTTAACTCCTTTCTTTGCGGTGAACAATACAAACAATCTATCTACAAAAATACAAAATCATTTTACAATACTTTACTTCTAAAACTTAGATAATACCATTACTTTTGCTGCTTAATTTTTTGCAAGTGATACATAACTTTAATGCAGGTCCTTCTATATTGCCTAAAACGGTTTTTGAACAGGCTTCTCAAGCTGTACTTAATTACAATAATGGGGGTTTATCTATTTTAGAAATTGGGCACCGCACCCCTACTTTTGAAGCAATAATGGATGAAGCAAGAGGCTTACTTAGAGAATTAATGCAATTAGATGACGACCATGAGGTGCTTTTTTTACACGGTGGTGCTAGTACACAATTTATGCAAGTACCTATGAATTTGCTTAATGAAAAAGAGAGTGCCGCTTATACAGATACGGGTGTTTGGGGGGCAAAAGCTATTAAAGAAGCAAAATTGTTTGGGAATGTAGAAGTGGTATGCTCATCTAAAGAAAGTAACTACACCTTTATACCAAAAGATTTTGCAGTGCCTAATGATGCAAAATATTTACACATAACAACTAACAATACCATTTACGGAACACAGTGGCAAAAAATACCTTACACTAGCAACTCGTTAGTGGCAGATATGAGTAGCGATATTTTAAGTAGAAAATTAGACTTTAATAAGTTTGATTTAATTTATGCTGGAGTTCAAAAAAATATTGGAGCAGCTGGTGTAAATATTGTAATTGTAAATAAAAATTGTTTGGGTAAAGTAAAACGAAACATTCCTACCATTTTAGATTATCGTAATCATATTAAAGAAGGAAGTATGTTGAATACACCACCAGTATTTGCAATTTATGTTTGCTTACTTACGCTACGTTGGTTAAAGGAGCAAGGCGGTGTTGATGCTATTGAAAAAATAAATAATGAAAAAGCTAAAATGCTTTACAACGAAATAGATAACAACCCATTATTTAAAGGAACAGTAGCGACCGAAGATAGAAGCAAAATGAATGTATGTTTTGTAATGAATAATTTACAAATAGAGGAAAAGTTTTTACAGTTTGCTAAAGAAAATGATGTTTACGGTATAAAAGGACATAGAAGTGTTGGCGGATTTAGAGCTTCGCTATACAATGCGTTACCATTGGATAGTGTTAAATATTTGGTAGAATTAATGAAAGGTTTTGCTACAAAAAATACGTAAAATTTAATTAATGTAACTTTGCATTTTTATAGAAAATAATCCAACAAATGAGTAATATAAAACCCTTTGCAGCATTACGGCCAGAAGCCCAATTGGCCAAACAAGTGGCAAGCAAACCTTACGATGTGTTAAATAGTGCCGAAGCAAAAATTGAAGCACAGGGAAACCCAACTTCTTTTTTACACATAACAAAAAGCGAAATAGATTTAGCAGATGATATTGATACACACTCACAACAAGTATACGATAAGGCCAAAGAAAATTTAGATGCTTTTATTAGCCGCAATATTTTATTTAAAGAAAGTAAACCTTGTTACTACATTTATCAATTAATAATGAATGGTAAAAGCCAAACAGGTTTGGTTGCTGCTAGTAGTGTGGATGATTATGAAAATAATTTGATAAAAAAACATGAATTTACAAGACCCGAAAAAGAGAAAGATAGAATTGACCACATGAAAACAATTGGTGCACAAACGGGTAATGTTTTTTTGGCGTATAAAAATGTGGTTGATTTAGATAAATTGATTGAAGATTGGAAAAAAGATAAAAACCCTGTGTATGATTTTACTTCCGATGATGGTATACAACATACTATTTGGATTGTAAATGACTCGACTGCTATTGAAAATATTACAACCATTTTTGCAGAGCAAGTGCCTTGTACCTATATTGCCGATGGGCATCACAGAGCGGCAAGTGCAGCAAAAGTAAAAGCGGCAATGGGAGCAAATGCTACTGAAAATGCTAATTATTTTTTAACTACACTATTTCCATCTAGCCAATTAGCCATAATGGATTACAATAGAGTGGTAAAAGATTTGAATGGATTTAGTGAAGAAGATTTTATAAAAAAAATTGAGGTTAATTTTACCATTGAAAAAGTAAGCATAGCCTTTTCTCCAGCTAACTTACATGAGTTTGGCATGTACATAAATAAGCAATGGTATAAATTAACAAGTAAAGAAAACACTTACACCACTGACCCAATTGGTATTTTAGATATTTCTATTTTGAGCAATAATATTTTGAAACCAATTTTAGGCATAGCCGACCAACGTACCGATAAGCGTATTGATTTTGTTGGCGGAATACGTGGCTTAGGCGAATTAGAAAAAAGAGTAAACAGCGGCGAAATGGCTGTAGCTTTTAGCCTTTACCCTGTAAGCCTTACTCAATTATTTGATATTGCCGATAGTGGCAACGTAATGCCCCCAAAAAGCACTTGGTTTGAGCCTAAGTTGAGAGATGGTTTGTTAACACATATAATTACAAGTTAAACAGAAGGGTTGTCAACCTTTAAAAGGTTGACAACCCTTTTGGTGAACATAATCTTTTTGATTAGTATCTTTAACCCATGAAAAAATCATGGGTTATTTTTTTTGGCTTATTTCTTTCTTTTTCGGTAAAAGCACAAGATGCTGCACAATTGCATGAAACTGGCCGTACGTTTATGATACAAGGAGATTATGCCAATGCTATTATTGTATTAAACAAAGCACTTAGTTTACAGCCAAGTAATATTGAAATTGCTAAAGATTTATCCCTTAATTATTATTTTAGCAATAATAATAAAAAAGCAATGGAAACCATAAAGCCATTGCTTGATAGAGAAGACGCCGATGATAAATGCTATCAAATAGCTGGTGATATTTTATTAGCCAATGATGACCCAAAAGAGTGTGAAAAATTATATAAAAAAGGTATAAAAAAGTTTCCTAGCAGCGGTTCCTTATATAATGAGTTAGGTAAGTTAATGTGGGCACAAAAAAATTACGAAGCCATAAAAATGTGGGAAAAAGGAATAGAGATTGCCCCTAGTTTTTCTAAAAATTATTTTAACGCAAGCAAGTATTATTATTTTAGTACAGATAAGGTGTGGAGTATTATTTATGGCGAAGTATTTTTAAATATGGAACCTATGAGTACATCATCTCCCGAACTAAAAAATATTTTATTAGAGAGTTATAAAAAGCTTTTTGTAGATGCCGATGCAGAAAAAAACAAAAAAGATAACACCCCTTTTGTAACTGCATTTTTACAAACGGTTTTTAAACAATCTTCGGTAATATCATCTGGCATAAATACCGAATCGTTAATAATGCTTCGTACTCGTTTTGTACTAGATTGGTTTAGCGATTATGGCACCAAGTTTCCTTTTCGTTTATTTGATTGGCAAAAACAATTGTTGCAGGAGGGTGTTTTTGAAGCTTACAACCATTGGATATTTACCGCAGCTAACAATTTACCTGCCTATCAAAATTGGGCTAGTACTCACTCTGCTGAATACACCGAAATGAATCGTTTTCAACGAGGTAGAATTTTTAAAATTCCTATTGGGCAATATTATAAATAAAAAAAATAATTAATTAATGTTTAAACATTGAAAATAGTTTATATCTTCGTCACTTAAATTTAAAAACAATGAAAAAAATATTATTATCAATTGCAACAATAACTATACTTGTTGCTTGTAACAATGCTCCAGAAGCTGATAAGGCAAAAACTGGTGAAAAAGAAACGGTTGCCTCTACAGATGGTACTTCATTTATAACTGATAGTACAAGTACTGTAAATTGGACAGGCACAAAACCTACTGGTGCTCATAATGGTATTTTTAAAGTAAAAGAAGGTAGCCTTGCCGTAAAAGATAACAATTTAACTGGGGGAAGTTTTGTTATTGATGTGAATAGCTTAAACGTAACCGACTTAACAGCTGAAACTGGTAAAGAAAAGCTTGAAGGTCATTTAAAAAGCCCAGATTTTTTTGATGTCGCAAAATTTGCCACAGCAAAATTTGAAATTACAGGGGTAGAACCTTTTAAGTATGATAGCTTAACAATGAAAGATGTTATAATGAAAGATGCTACACACACCATTAAAGGGAATTTTACTTTATTAGATAGCACAAAAAACATTTCTTTCCCTGCTAAAGTAACCATTGCAGGCGATAAAGTAAATGCAATTGCCGATTTTAATATTGATAGAACACAATGGGGCTTAAATTACAAAGGGCCAAACAATCCACAAGATTGGGTGATTAGCAGAACTGTAAATTTAAAGTTGAATATTGGTGCCAAAAAAAAATAAGTACCACACAAATTATACTAAAAGCCATCCCGTTGTAACGGGATGGCTTTTTTTTATTACCTTAGTCGGCACAACGAATATATATGAATTATAACGATTGCTTATTTAACTTTTTGCAACATCAATTAACAAACTTTCCTAAGCCAGATATGTTTGCCGATAAAAACGATGGGGCTTGGCGTTTGTATAGTACACAAGAAGTAAAAGATACGGTAGATAAATTAAGTTTGGGTTTATTAGCACTTGGTATTGGTGGCGGAAATAATATGCCGGTTGAGCAACAAGATAAAGTTGCCTTAGTTAGTAAAAATAGACCAGAGTGGTTAATGCTTGACTTTGCTTGTCAACAAATAGGTGTATGCCTTTGCCCCATTTACCCAACAACAAATGTTACTGAGCTAGAATTTATTTTTAACGATGCCGAAGTAAAATATGCGTTTGTAAGCGGTGATGAAATTTTGGCAAAAGCAAATAGTATTAAAAGTAAAGTGCCAAGTTTAAAAACAATTTTTAGCTTTGATAAATTAGATGGATCAACCTATTGGGAAGATATTTTACAAGAACCTAACGCAGAAAAAATAGCTAACTTAACAAAAATTAAAAGCGAAATAGTGCCCCAAAACTGTGCTACTATTATTTATACCAGCGGTACTACTGGCACACCAAAAGGCGTTATGCTTAGCCACAGCAACATTGTAAGTAATGTGCTTAACGCTGTAAAAAGCTATCCATTTGAACAAAACACTTCTAAAAAAGCATTAAGCTTTTTACCGCTCAATCATATTTTTGAACGAATGGTAAGCTACATATATATAATAAGCGGTAATGGTATTTATTATGCCGAAAGCTTAGAGACCATTGGTGAAAATTTAAAAGAAGTAAAACCAGCATTGTTTACAACCGTTCCCAGGTTGCTTGAAAAAGTGTATGAAAAAATAATTATAAAAGGGAGTGAGCTAACTGGTGTTAAGAAAAAATTATTTGATTGGGCTGTAGCCTTGGGTAATGCGTATGATACTAGAGGAAAAAGCTTGTGGTATAAAGTTCAACTAGGTATAGCTAATAAATTAATTTTTAGTAAATGGAGAGAAGGTTTGGGTGGTAATATTGAGTTAATAATTACTGGTGGTGCTGCTTGCCAAGTTCGTTTATTAAGGGTTTTTAATAGTGCAAAAATACCTATTTATGAAGGTTATGGCCCCACAGAAAACAGCCCAGTAATTACCGTAAATAGAAGAAACGATATTCGGATTGGTACTGTAGGTAAATGTATTGAAGGGCAAGAAATTAAATTGGAAGCCGATGGAGAAATTTGTGTAAAAGGCCCTAGTGTAATGCTAGGTTATTATAAACGCCCCGAGTTAACTGCCGAAACGATTATTAACGGCTGGTTACATACTGGTGATATTGGTGTATTTGAAGATGATAAGTATTTAAAAATTACCGACCGCAAAAAAGAATTGTTTAAAACTAGTGGTGGTAAGTATGTTGCCCCCTCACCTATCGAAAATAAGATGAAGGAAAGTCCATTTGTAGAGCAAATGATGATTGTAGGAGCTGAGCAAAAATATGTTGGTGCTTTAATTGTACCATCTTTCCCAAGTCTGCAAGAGTGGATGAGACATAAAGATATACCTTTTACTACTGCCGAAGATGCTGTACATAACCCAAAAGTATTAGCTCTCTATAAAGAACTGATTGATTCATTTAATAAATTTTTTAACCATGTAGAGCAAGTTAAAAAATTTGAATTATTGCCCAACGAATGGACGATTGATACAGGCGAACTAACGCCAACGCTTAAACTAAAGCGTAAAGTAATTATGGAAAAATATAAAGGTGCTATTGAACGTATTTATGATTAAAAGCTAAAGCCATTTGATGTTTTCAAATGGCTTTTTAGTAGCCCCTACAAGAATCGAACTTGTATCTTCAGAATCGGAATCTGAAATTTTATCCATTAAACTAAGGAGCCAAAAATATTAGAATTATTGATTTTTGAATAAGTTTTAAATTGTAGATAAAAAATTTCAAATCAAAAAATCACAGATGTGTTTATCTTCCAAATTTTACAATATTACTACCAAATATTTTTACAGCAATAGCTAATAATATTACACCAAAAAATTTACGTACAACTGCCATTCCATTGGGGCCAAGCATTTTCTCAACCCATTTTAAAGATACTAATACCAAATAAATTACAATGCAGTTTATTAAAATGCCAATTAAAATATTAGCATCGGCATAGTTAGCTTTTAAACTCATAATGGTAGTAAGTGTTCCACTACCTGCAATTAAAGGAAAGGCAATAGGTACAATATTTCCACTCTTTGCATTTTTATCTGGCTTAAAAAACTCTAAGCCCAGTACCATTTCTAATCCTAAAATAAAAATAACAATACTACCAGCTACAGCAAAACTTTTTACATCTAACCCTAATAAATTTAAAAATTGTTTGCCTACAAATAAAAACAAAATCATTAATCCACCGCTGGCAATAGTGGCTTGCCCACTTTTTATTACACCTCCCATTTTTTCTCTAAGTGCTGCTAATATTGGTATTGAGCCTAACATATCAATTACTGCAAATAATGTAAATGACACCGTTAATATTTCTTTAATGGCTATTTCGGAAAAGTCCATAGCTGTAGTTTTTTTACAAAGATAGATTATTACAGTAGATTGTTTTACCCACAGATTTGTACAGATAATACATATTCTAGTGCATTTTTGTGTAGGTATCTCTTTTTAAAAAACTACGAGGGCTTATGTTTTTCTTTTTTAGTGGGAATATTGGATAGAATGGTGTGATGAAAATTTTGTTCCGTAATATTTATTTTTATTACACAACCATAATGTAAAGCAAATGCGTTGAACGAATCTATCAATGCTGTATTAGTAATGTAAGATAAAATACTACGTATTACACCTCCATGTGCAACAATTACAGCGGTTTCTTTTTTATCAATAGTTTCTAAAAAAAACTTGGTAACTCTTTCATACAAATCAACATAACTTTCACCATCGGGAATTACAACGTTAACAAAATCGTTCATCCAAGGATCTATTTCATGCTTAGGAATATCATCCCATTTTTGCAGCTCCCATTGGCCACAATTAATTTCTTTTAAATTATATTGGTATAAAATATGTTCATTAGGAAAAATATGTTCCGCTAATTTACTGCAACGTTGCAAAGGGCTACTGTAAATAGTTTGTACATTTTGGGGTAGATATTGTTTTATAATTTTTGCCTCTTCTTCAAATGTTTCAGTAACATCTAAATCAGCCCAGCCATAGCAAACGCCATTTTCTACCAAAGGCGTAGTATGTCTAATTAAATATATTTCCATAATACAAGTAAGGTTAAAGGAATAATAAGTTCGGCTAATTGTTCAGCAGCACCAAGGCAATCTCCAGTGTATCCACCCAACCATTTTTTAAAATAACGAGTGCTAAAAAAAATAATTAATAACATAGGTACCAAAACAAATACATAAGCCCAATGCCTGCTTATCATTATTGCCAATGGCAATAAGCCAAAGAAAAAAGCCCCAACAACTACTGGTGCACTAAATGCTTTTGCAATTGGTTTTGCTTTGCTACTTTCATCTTCTCTTGCATAAGGAATTATAAAACTTATACAAATAGCTGTAAGCCTTGCTAAAGAGTGAATCATTACATAAACCAATAAAATCCATTGCCAATTAAAATTAGGAAAAGCTAATTGAGAAAATGTAGCAAATTTTAATAGCAACAACATGCAAAGCCCAATAGCGCCATAAGCTCCTATGCGGCTATCTTTCATTATTGTTAATATTTTTTCTTTTGTCCAACCACCGCCAAATCCATCACATACATCGCCAAACCCATCTTCATGAAAAGCCCCTGTAGTAAAAATAGCTGCAACCATACCTAAGCCTGTAGCGATATTTACACCAACAAAAAAATGCATAGCATAAAAAACAGCGAAGGAAATTGCACCAACTATCCATCCTATAAGCGGAAAATACCTTGTTGCTTTATTTAACATCTCTTCTTCATGCGTTACCCATTTGGGACATGGAATACGAGTGTAAAACATGAGTGCTGTAAAGAATATATTTATTTCTTTTTTCAAATTATTGCGATTTTAGTTTACCACAGATTACGGAGATTATTATCACAGATTAAAAAAAATTATTTACTCTTTATTATCAACCCTTGCACTTTCAAAGCTAGCCATTTCGTTTAAAAAATTTACAGCACTTTGGATTATTGGTATTGCAATTGCAGCACCAGTGCCTTCCCCTAAACGCATACCTAAATTAACCAAAGGTTTTGCACCAATTTTTTCTAGCATTTTTAAATGTCCTTGTTCACCACTAGTGTGAGCAAAAATACAATTTCGTAGTAAGTTACTTTCGTTTGTAATACTCACTTGCTTTGCTTGTGGTGTATTTAAAATATTTACAGCACTGTATAAAGCTGCTGTTGCAATAAAGCCATCTACCACTATTATCATTCCTAATTCGTAGGCTTTTAAATAAGCACCAGCCATCATGGCAATTTCAAAACCCCCTACTCGTTGTAAAATACTATTAGGTGTAATATCATATTGAGCTAGGTCATGGTATTGTGCAGCATAGTCAAGCGTATCTAATTTTTTTTGTAGTTGCTCTTCATTTGTTCCTGTACCTTTTCCTACACAATCTTCCAAAGGCAATCCTGTGTAATGATACATAATTAAAGATGCTGAAGATGTATTGCCAATACCCATTTCGCCAAAGCCAATGGTATTACAACCTTTATCAAAAAGGTGTTGCACCACTTCTCTGCCTTTTTCTAAACAAGCAGCAACATCTTGAGGTAACATTGCAAATGCTTTTGTATAATCGGTAGTTCCCTTTTTTATTTTGGCATGAATGATTGGTAAGCTTGGTTCAAAATCAAAATTTACACCAGCATCTACCACCGTTAAGCCAATATTATTTTGTTTGCAAAAAACATTTATGGCTGCACCACCTTGCACAAAATTTAAAACCATTTGTGCTGTAACTGCCTGTGGAAAAGGGTTTACCTTGCCATCTGCAGCTATCCCATGGTCGGCAGCAAATACAACAATGTGTGGATTTTTTATTTGTGGCGTTAATGTATTTTGTATTTCGCCAATTTGTAAAGCAATATCTTCTAGTACACCTAAAGCCCCTAAAGGTTTAGTTTTATTATTTATTTTTTGTTGTAGCTGGTTCGTAATTAGACTCATTATAGTGATTTATATTTTAATTTATTGGAGTAGTAAATCACAAAACCAAAAACCTTTTGTAGCCACATCTTTTATTGGTGTGGGGTGATCAGCTAGTTTTATTTCAAGTGGTTTATATGTTTTTTCTCCCGTTACAATATTTATTATCTTTTTAAAAATTGGGCCTTCAAAACAATAGCTATGAAATTCACCATTTTCACCGCATGCATCTACAGTTTTAGGTAACTCTTTAACAAATACTTCATCTATCATTCTTCCGCACCAACTTTCATGTAGGTAAAGATCATTTATACAGCAGGTAATTGTTTTAAACCCTTTTTCAATAAAATCATTTATCATCCATTGGGTATCTGTTTTCCAAA
>JANNWD010000068.1:0-1949 GCA_031408315.1 Bacteroidota bacterium | reverse complement strand
GATTGGGTTTTAGAAAGGCGACATTGTTTAAAATTAATTTACGAGAATATTGAAAACTGCAAAGACAAAAGTGATTTTGAACCTTTAATCAATGCAATGAATAAATATTTTTAGCGGTTTTAACAGCAGCCAACAAAAGGTCCTATGTACCTTAGTTGGAGTTGAGAAGTGGTTAATATCGTAGTAGATTATTAAATTTCTTTTGAAAGAGAAAGGATGAATTTTTTCAACCTTTCCCCTTCGCCAGATTTTTGTCCATATCAAATTTAATATTTTTTTTTAAATCAACACATCCAGCATCCTATGAGTAGTCAAATATTTTTTGCAGCTTAGCTTTTGGGTGGCTGCTTATCCGCTACAGTTCTCGGTTTTGATTGTTTGATTTTTTATCCTGCCACTGGCCGGATAAAACAGGTGCTACAGCCTTTGCGGAGAAAACATTCTGCAATTTTGATTAGTGTTTGCAATAACAACTTTTGTTTAGTAGTCATCCTGTTGGTTTTTGGTTGATGTGTTGCGTTAATAATATTGTTTACCTTTTTAAAATGAACCCTGCTGCAGACTTTGCCAAGTAAATCATTATCACACCCCATGTTTAGCAGTCAAAGGGTTCTCCCGATTGCTATCGGATTATTTTACAATTCCAAATTCGTAGGGTTGCTGGTTTAATAAAACATAGCGCACCCGGTTTAGAAGTTTACGGGCAATTTTTATAATAACCACTTTTGAATCTTTTCGTTTTATCTGCTGATCAAAGTATAATGCCATTGCAGGATCAGTTCGTTTGGCTGTCCAGGCACTTTCTACCAAATCGCTGCGCAGCTGGCGGTGTTTGCGAACTGTTAAGCTCATTTTATTTTCTGATTGTCCGCTGCTGTGTTCCATCGGAAGCAATCCGATAAAACTATTGAGATGGCTAAAAGTGTTGAAGCGCTTTACATCGCCTAATTCTACCAAAATACTTGCCGCTGTTAACGGACCAATGCCGGGGATAGTTCTAAGTAAATAATAATTGGTTTTATAGCGTTGTTCCCTCATCATTTTTCTTATTTCGTTACTGATAGATAAAAGTTCTTTTCGCATAAATTCCATCTGGCGTATTTGATAATCCAGGGCCTGGCGGCGTGGCATTTGCTTGCAGTCCAGTTCTTTTAACCAGTTAATAAAATTATGGCTCCAGTTAGCATTATCGTAAGGCCCGGGTATATCTATTCCGGTAAAAGCCAATAAGCCTTTAATTCTATTTTTGCAACGGTTAAGATCTTTCAATACTTTTTTGCGGTGACGGAACAATACCCGGTCAGCCTCCTGTTGTTCATCAGGAATATGAATACCACGAAGAAAGCCGCTTTGCAAACGAAGTGAAATATTTCTGGCATCACGTGGATCTGTTTTTTGCAAACTGTCTTTTTGCGATTTAGGAATGTCGGCAGGATTTACCACCAAACATTCAACACCTAAGTTGGTTAACTGCCGCTGTATCCAAAACCCGAATTTGCCGGCTTCGTAGGCAGCTTTGTAAATGGCTCCTGGAAAATTTTTGTACAGATAGTCCACCATCAGTTGAGGATTGGGCTTTTGATGTACGTTTTTAACAAAAATGTCATTTAAGTGGATTCCTAAATTCCAGCTCTCCTTGTGCACATCCATGCCGACGTAAATTGTTTGTCCTTCGAAATTTGTTTTAATTTTGTTCATGCTGTTGAGGTTTTGATAATGATAATTAAAAGTTACTGTAGCAAATTTATTTGACTACTTCCTTAACTGCCTCAACAGTGTTTTAAGGTTACATGGAGACTTTGTGCAATTGGGGCATGACGTTGAAGCAATCATCGGCAGTGCATATCCAAGCTTTAGTTTCGGCGGACGGAATTCTGTTGGGCAGTAGTTCTAAACTTCGGCTTTTAGTTATAAATTTATCTTCAGTTCCGGGCGGACAGTTGGTCAAT
>JANNWD010000067.1:0-3481 GCA_031408315.1 Bacteroidota bacterium | reverse complement strand
GTCTAAAGTTATTGCTAATTCTGATGTGGAAATAATAAGCATAAATTTATTAGGTTTTTTATGATTGGTTTTTCGCCACCATGACCGAGGATATAATATTCTCGGTCATGCAAGTATTTGGTTCTAAATACTTAACCGTTGATAAATCTCATCGAGGTGTTTGAGATGTTGAGTGGGATCGAAACAGTGCTCGATCTCTGCTGGAGTCAGGTGTTCAGTCACGCGGGGGTCGCTGGCAGTTAATTTATGGAAATCGCCACCTGGAACATTCCAGACAGCCATCGCATTGGACTGGACGATCGAGTATGCTGTTTCTCGATCGAGTCCTTTACCCACCAACGCCAAAAGTACGCCTTGACTAAAGACTACGCCACCATAGCAGTTGAGGTTCCGCGCCATGTTTTCAGGGTAGATCAGCAGATTTTTGATCAGGTTGGTGGTTTCGACCAACATGAAATGGGTGATGATGCAGGAATCTGGCATACACACCCGTTCGACTGAACTATGGGAAATATCTCGTTCGTGCCACAGGGCGACGTTTTCTAGAGCTGCAATTGCATTTCCGCGTAAGATCCGCGCCATCCCAGTTAAGCGTTCAGAGCGAATTGGATTGCGTTTGTGGGGCATCGCCGAGGAGCCTTTTTGTCCTTTGGAGAAGAATTCTTCAACTTCCAAGACATCCGTTTTTTGAAGGTTGCGGATCTCGACCGCAAATCGCTCCATACTCGCGCCAATTAGGGCTAAGACTTGGGCAAATTCGGCATGGATATCGCGGGAGATAACTTGAGTCGAAGCTGTGTCTGGAGTCAATCCTAGCTTCTGACAAGCGATCGCCTCCGCCCGTGGTTCGATATTTGCATAGGTACCCACAGCACCAGAAATCTTACCCACAGCAATTGTCTGACGGACTCGTACCAATCGATCGCGATTGCGGAGCATTTCTGCTAGCCAGCCAGCCAGTTTAAAGCCAAAGGTAATCGGTTCGGCATGGATCCCGTGGGAACGCCCGATCATCACCGTATTGCGGTGCTTTTGAGCCTGATACCGAATTGCTTGAATCGTCTCTTCCAAGCGGGTCAGTAACACATCGGTACTCGCCACCATTTGCAGAGCTAGAGCAGTATCTAGGACATCTGAGCTAGTCATGCCCAGGTGAATGTATCGCCCTGCTGCACCCACGTATTCATTTACATTGGTCAAGAATGCAATCACATCGTGACGGACTTCGGCTTCAATTTCTAAAATGCGATCGACATCAAATTTAGCCTTAGACTTGATCTCGTCAACGGCTGCTTGGGGAATATGTCCTAATTCAGCTTGGGCTTCACAGACAGCAATTTCTACTTGCAACCAAGTCTGAAATTTATAAGCATCTGTCCAAATTTCGCCCATTTCAGGCAGAGTATAGCGTTCGATCACGAGTCCGTCACTTGAATACAACTACCTTATTGTATCAGGGTCAGGGTTGAGGGGTGAGAGTTTAGGCTTTCACTATGCCTAAGGCAGGCTAACGCCAACGGCTACGCTCTGCTGAGGCAGACGCACAGCGTTGGCGTTAGCCTGCGCTTTGCGCTTACAGTGAGCGTAGTCGTTGGCGTTAGCCTGCCGTAGGTAAAGTGCGGCTTTAGGATCGATCTGGTATGTTTGGCTCCGTTCTGACGCTCTGCTCTCACTCCAGCCCTCTCCCACGGGAGAGGGAGCAATTTCCGGCTCCCTTCTCCCTCAGGGAGAAGGGCTGGGGATGAGGGCAAAATCTACGATCGAGCTACTATTTCCGCTGACTCATTTTCCGGCGGCGCACTCTAGCGGCAACGGTAGCTCGATCGACTGGAAAGCCCGCTACCGAGATTTCTTGGTACTGACGCTCTGATTCTAATTTCTTCAACTCGGTGTAGTCCACCCAGATGATGCAGTTTACCGGACAAGTTTCGATCGCTTCTTGGATCGTATCTTCGAGATCGCCATCTTGACGGGATACTCTGGCTCGTCCGTGATCTGGCTCGATGAAAAATGTATTCCGAGCGGTGTGAGCGCAATGACGACAGCCAATGCAGGTCATCTCATCCACATACACACCTTTCTGTCGCCAGACCCCACCTAGCTCTGGCTCAAGTCCAGAGCGATCTTCGGCATCTCGCAGGAAGCCACCCAGTTCTGGCTCAAGTCCAGACTGGTTAGCGTCTAATAGTGGGGTAAAATCACTCATGAATTAAGCACTCCAGCGTTGGACGACGAGCTTGATTGAACCATCTTGTTGATTGCGTTCTTCGGCGACTTGGAAGCCTTGCTTGGTTGCTTCAGTCACAACAGTATGATACGCATAGCGTTGGGTGATCTGGCTGAGAAACCGATCGACTGACCAGTTTTGCTCCCAGAATTGTAAATCAGTGACTAGTTCATACTCATGATTGTCATTGAGACTAAAACCAATATCATAGCCATTGGACTGCTCGATCGTTACTGCGGCAGTGCGAGTATCACCTTGATAACCGCGCACTGGTTGAGGGCCATCTTTCCACTCAATGCCTAGATCTGTCAAGGCAGCCGTGAGCGACTCGACGTTGCGGATTTTAGTTTTGATATTGCTGAAGTGTGACATGTGAATTAGTGGATAGTGGATAGTGGATAGTGGATAGTTCCGATCTACTTTAAAGTCACCAGGTTGCTTGAGTGGTGGCGGTGGCAGTTAGTTCGAGGTTTGGGGCGAAGTATGCCGCAGTTTGGGTTTGACTGACTACATCACCTAGCTCGGATTCGATCGCTGCTGTGACTACGGTACAAGCTTGACCCACTACACCAGTGACTTGCTCTTGTACTCGTCCATCAGGATAGATGATAAACTCGATTGTCTCCATGCTCATGGATTAAGTAATTCCTCTAACTTGATAGTCGATCGTCTAATTTTGTTGATTTACGTAGCTCAGGTGGATTAGCAGCCACAGCCAGCAGTCAACAATTTATCAAAATCTTGTAAAAGTTATTATTTAATAGAACCGTTATCTGCATTATAAGCAAGTTTTACCCAACTGAGGATCTGCATCAAGTTTCGTAAACTTCAATTTTTGCCAATTTATCACGATCGGTTATTGGTTATTTGGACCAGATCGTTTCTACCTGTCGGGCTAGATCTGCTGCTTGCGATCGCCAGTTTGAGGACGATTGACTGGGATTGGTTCCAACCAGAACCGTGACGTGTCCGAGCTTGCGACCGATTCTGGATTGCTTGCCGTACCAATGAACATGTGCATTGGGGATAGTGGCAATCTGTTGCCGCTTGATTAGATAGTCGTCTTGACTATCTTCATAGCCCAATAAATTGATCATCACCGCGCCACCGCAGGTAAGTTTGGTGCTGCCCAACGGTAAACCAGCTACAGATCGAGCTAATTGACTAAATTGTGATGTAGCACAAGCTTCGATCGTCAGATGTCCAGAATTATGAGTGCGGGGTGCAATCTCATTTACCAACAATTGTCCAGCG
>JANNWD010000066.1:0-2934 GCA_031408315.1 Bacteroidota bacterium | reverse complement strand
CGAAGTGAAGTAACTCATTTTAAGACTACTTTAAATGTCTAATTGGTATAAACTAATTACTTATCCTTTTAATTAAAATTGGTAGTTAATCAGTAAAAAAAGGCTTCATTCATGTTGAGGAACAGCCTGCCCCTACTTTTCTGAAAACATATCAATACCCATTAGTTTTTACTAAGTAAGTTTTTATCATATATTTAATGCCTAAATGCTGGTGAATACTCTAAATATTTCTATTTAACATAATACCGCTTTTCATACTCTCCTCATACACTCACTATGCTTATACCATACTTGTGCCATACAGGTAAGTATAGGGTTAAAAGTTTTAAATAAATTATAAAACGCATTTTGTTGCTTTGGCCAAATTATTTAATAAAAATTTATTTAATGTGTATAAATAAATTAACAATTTCATTACATTTTTTTTCTATTAAAATAATATCCTTATCTTTCCAATCCTAATCTAACCTCCCTAACGAAAATCAATTAACCTTAACACTAATGTAATACCTACTTTACAAGCCAAAATGCTTGTGAATGTGTATTTTTTTGGCATAAGAAACTAAAATAAAATATGAATAAAAATTTACTTAATTCAACACACCACACAAATAGTAGTACATTATCTAGTACATTATACCACACAACATCCCAATTATTAAACAAACAAAAAAGCATGAAGAAAATTTACGTATTGCTCATTGCATTGCTATGTGTTGCAACGGGCAGTTTTGCACAACTTACAGGTACTAAAAACATACCTGGTGATTATGCTGATTTAGCATTAGCCATTACCGACCTTAACACACAAGGTGTTGGTGCAGGTGGTGTTACTTTAAATGTAGTAGCTGGTAATCCACAAACAGCCCCAACAGGTGGTTATGTTATAGGCGGTGCTGGCTCATTAATACTTACTGGTGCCGCAGCAACTAGTGCTGCAAATCCTGTAATAATCACTGGTAACGGTAATACGGTAACTGCCTTTGGTGGTCAAACTGGTGGTAATTTAAACGACGGTATTATTAAATTAATTGGTGCCGATTGGATTACCATAAATAATTTTACTTTAGCAGAAAATGGGGCTAATACAACAACAGCTGCTGCTACTAATAATATGACTGAGTGGGGTATTGCCTTACTTTATGTTTCTACTACAGATGGTAGCCAAAATAATACAATACAAAATAATACCATTACTTTAAATAGAGCTTATACTAATACTTTTGGTATTTACAGTAATACTAGGCATACGCCAACCTCGGTAACTGTAGCTGCTGATGCTACAAGTGCTGCAGGTTCTAACTCCAATAACAAAGTATATACTAATGCAATAAACAATGTAGATAAAGGAATATCATTTACTGGGGCTAATACAGCAGTTGCTATGGATAATGGAAATGATATTGGTGGTACTTCTTTAGCAACTGGTAATACATTGACAAATTTTGGCGGTAATGTTTCTGGTGTTATGTCAGGGTATCTTTCTGTTGGTACTACTCCATGTATTTGGATGAACGATCAAGTAGGGGATAATGTATCATTTAATACGTTAACAAGTGCTACTAACATTACTACATTAACTACACTAGGTTTTCCAGGTATTATAAAAACGTATTCATTTCAACCTACTGGTTTAACCTTTACAAGTAATTATAATAACAATACAGTTACCTTAACTAATGCACCAACTACTGCACAAATGACGGGTATGGGTTTACAAGGATTAACTACTTTGGCTACTGCCACCTTTAACTGTAACAACAATAATATAATTAATTGTGCTCATACTGGTGCCGGTGTAACTACTGCTCCTATGATAGGGATGTTACATGCTTCTGCACCGGGTACGTTTAATATTAATGGAAATACAGTACGTGGGTTTACAACTAACACTACTACAACTGGTGCTTTTATTGGCATTCAACAACAAACCAATGGAGTTGTAAATGCCTTAAATATTAATAACAACAAAATTGGAGATGCCACTGCTGGTGCAGTAACGTTTAATAACACCACCACAACTGCTGGGGTTACAGGAATTGCGGTTGTTTCTCCAGGGGCATCTGCTACCTGTGCAACCACAATTACTGGCAACGACATAAGAGGTATTTCTTATGTTACTTCTGGTACAGGAACACATTCATATATTGTCAATACATCTGTTTCTTTATCTCAAAATATAAGTAACAACACATTTACTAACCTTAATGTAAATACAACTGGTAGTGTTAATTTTATTTCAAATAGTGTTGCAGCACCTGCTACAGGTTTTAAAATAATTAACAACAATAGTATTGTAGGTACTTTTAATAAAGGTGGTGCTGGTAATACAGTACAATTATATGTTGATGGAGCATCGTCACTTAGTACTGCTCCAGTTCAAAATAATAATAATAACTTTTCAAACATTACCGTTACTGGTGCAACAACTATTGCAGGTTGGTTTAATAATGATGGTACTGGTGCTACACCACAAAAAACTATTACAGGTAATACCTTTAATAACTGGGTAGGTGGTACAAGTGCAGTTACTTGTCTTCAATCTAATTTTGGAGGTAGTTCTAATATTTCAAATAATACAATTTCAAATATTACTGGTCAAGGTGCAGTAACTACCATATCTCAAGGTGCTAGTGTTAGTACTTTAGCCAATTTGGTAACAAATAACAACCAAATATCAAATATTACATCAACAGGTACTGGTGGTGCTGTGCTTGGTATTTCTAATACTTCACCTGCTACAACTACAATTATTACAGGTAATAGAATTAACACTCTATCATCAACGGGAGCTAGTGTAACAGTACATGGTATATTATCTACTGCTGGTACCGCAGTTACCATTTTAAAAGATACCATTACTAATTTAACGGTAACAGGTGCAACTGCTCCTACTGTTAGAGGAATAATTGTAAGTGGTGGAACTACTGTAAA
>JANNWD010000065.1:0-2936 GCA_031408315.1 Bacteroidota bacterium | reverse complement strand
CCCGAAACAAAAGATAGTGAGTTTACTTGGAAGGGTTTTCAAGATGCTATTAATAGCGAATTGGTAGCGGTGTTTGGAAATTTTATTAACAGAGCATTTGTATTAATGCACAAACTTTGCAACGGCAAAGTACCACCATTACACACTTCTATTTTGGATGAGGTAGATGAAAGTATAATTAATGAAATCAAAATATCAAAATTTGCAATTAGCCAAGCCATAGAGCAATGCCAATTTAGGCTTGCATTACAACTTGTAATCGATTTAGCAAGAATGGGTAACCAGTACATGCAAAAGAAAGAGCCATGGATAGTTGCAAAACAATTAGCAGAAAATGCGGATGCTCAAAAAAGTATTGATAACGCTATGCATATTTGCTTACAGCTTTGTGCAAATTTGGCTATTTATATAAATCCGTTTTTGCCAAATGCGGCACAAAAAATGTGTGCTATGATGAAGGTGGTAGATAGAATGCTAGATTGGGAAAATGCAGGAAAAATTGATTTATTAAAAGTAGGGTATAGTTTAAGAGCTCCAGAGTTGTTGTTTAGAAAAATAGATGATACCGAAGTGGCAGAGCAAGTAGAAAAACTAAAAATTAAAAGCGAAAAATTAAAGATGATGGAAGAGAAAGTAAATAACGAACAACAAACAAAAGGCCCTAAAATAGTAGGAACTCAAGCCCCTCCGAAGGAGGAATTTAGGGAGGTTATAAAACCCGAAATTATTTTTGATGATTTTGCAAAAATTGATTTAAAAGTCGGGACAATTATTGCTGCCGAAAAAGTTGAAAAAGCAGATAAACTTTTAAAGCTACAAGTTGATTTAGGGTTTGAGACAAGAACAATTGTTAGTGGCATTGCTTTACATTTTAGCCCAGATGATATTATTGGTAAGCAAGTAACGGTGGTTACCAATTTAGCTTCACGTAAAATGAGAGGTATTGAAAGTAACGGTATGATTTTAATGGCAGAAGATAAGGCAGGGAAATTGCATTTTGTAAATCCTGATGAGGTAGTTGATAATGGGAGTGGAGTAAGTTAAATTTTGTAAATCCTGATGAGGTAGTTGATAATGGGAGTGGAGTAAGTTAAAAACTATTTAAAATTTTTATTGCCATGCTGCATTGAGGTTTTTTGTAGTATGGCTTTTATTTTTTCTTCAAGCCGTGCTTTTTGATTAATGTGGTTTGGTAAGCCTATTAAATTATTTTTTAGCGTAGCATCTGTTTTATAATTATACAAATATTCTGTGTTGTTGTTAGCATTATTAAATCCTAAAGCATAAGCGCTATCTATAATTTGATAAAGGGTTGAATTTATTTTTGAGAAAGCAAAATTATTACGCTCTTTTTGTAATAAAGAATTTCCATAACTAATTACTTCTCCTTTATAACCACTAATATCTAAAATGGTTGGTAAAATATCAAATTGAGAGGCTAAGGTTGAATCTGTTTTTTTTACTTCATTACCAGCATCATAAATAATAATGGGAATTTTATAATTAGCTACATTATTGTACACTAAATCTTTTTCGTTAGGAAACATCCAATGGTCGGAACAAAAAATGAATACAGTATTTTTAAACCATGCTTCATTTTTACTGGCATCAAAAAATTTGCTTAAGCTATAATCGTAGTAGGTCATGCTTTTCATAGCAGTAGAATAGTTTTTTGGAAAACTTTTTATGAAATTTTTAGGCAACGCATAATCGTAATGAGTACTAATATTAAAGTTTACAGCAAAAAATGGTTGTGATAAAGTATTTATTTTTTGATGCATAAAATCAAGCACATACTCATCATGTACACCCATTGCTTGGCTTGGTAAATTTTTATAATTGGGTAAATTTTCTTTGCTGTAATAATTATCAAAACCTAGCCAGTTAGTACATTTAGCAAAACCAAAATCATCGTAATTATCGCCAACACAAAACATCGATTTATAGCCTGTTTTGCCCAATGTAGCTCCTGCTTTTGTTATAGACATAGTTATGTAAGAGGAATGATATAGGGGAATATCTGTTATTGTAGGTGTACTAGCTAATAAAGCAGTAATGCCTTTATTACTTTCGTGTGAGTAACAAAATGCATTAGTATAAAAAGTGCTTTTTTGTAGTAATGAAGAAAAGAAGGGAAGTTGAGTGTAATTTTTATTTGTAGAATCAAAAAACTCAAATGGCACACTTTCCATTATAAATAAAACAATATTTTTTTTTGCTTTTTGTTGAGAAGATAAAAAATGTTTAATAGTAAATAAGCTATCAGATTTATTAGCCGTAAAATAATTGCTTTGCTGTAATTTCCTATCTTTTCTAAATAAAGAGTATAAAAAAGTATGTACCGAATTTTGACTTATAGTTAACTCACTACTGTTTAATTGTGTTAATGGATAAGTAGGTAATAAATACCTCTCAGGTTTATTAGTAAGGGTAAAAAAAATAAGAATACCTAAAAAACCAATTGCCAAAATTTCAAAATTGGTTTTCCCTTTTTCAAAATTTCTAATAAGCCAATAATGTAACTTCCCAATAAAAAAAACAATAACAATGATTATTAGTAGTAAGCCAATTAAAAAAAGAGGGTTTAAATATTTTAGTTTTTGTAAAGGGCTATCCAAAACATACAGCATATCTGCATTTGCCCGTTGGTTATGAAACCTAAAATAAAAAATATCAATTATATTTAAGAAAATAGTGAAACTATTGCAAAAAATAAAGAAGAGGCAAATGATTTTTTTATATAACTCTACTTTTATAAATTTACAAAACTGAAGTAAAAAAAGGAATAAAAAATTTAGGGATAAAAGTACAAGCAAATCTGCATAAATACTCCACTTTGTACTACTTAAAATTGTTGACCAATTAGTATTAGCATTAATGGTAGAAAAAAGTAAACTCTGGTTGTAGTAATAAAATATTATTTTTATAATAGAAAG
>JANNWD010000064.1:0-3088 GCA_031408315.1 Bacteroidota bacterium | reverse complement strand
TAAGAATTAAGAATTAAGAAGTAGGAATTTTTTAAAATTGCTAGTTTTTAGCTACTTTTCCTAAAAAATGGGGTTATGAATAGATATATTTTGCTAGGATTACACATTATTTCATTGGTTTTGTTGGGCTTTGGATGGGTTTTAGACATTTTACATATTAACGTAACGGCACATTATATTATAACAGTAGAGCTTTTTGATGAACGTAGAAGTGTATTAACAACCTTAAAAAACTTGTGGCAAACTAATAACTACTGGCCTTTTTTGCTTATTTTTTTATTTGGAATAATTGTACCGCTAGTAAAAAGTGGCTTAATCTTTTATTTATTATTGATAAAAAAAGCCAATACCAAAGTGTACAACCTAGTAAGTGCCATAAGTAAATGGGCAATGGCGGATGTTTTTGTCATTAGCATTTTTGTAGCTTTTTTAGGAGCAAAAGCAATGGAAAGTACTACAGCTAATTTTGAGCCTGGTTTTTATTACTTTGCAGGTTATGTAGTATTAAGTGGAATTGTAGTTATGTTTCTTAAAAAGACTATTAATAAAGAAGTTCTTAATCTTTCTTAATCCATTTTTTTATTTCATTAATTTGGTTTTGTAAATTCTCTATTTTTTTATTTTGATCTTCAATTATTATTTGCTGTTCCTGTATGCCTTTTATGGCCAGCACAGTAAAATACTGGTAGTTAATACCTAACCTTTTTTCACCATTTTTTATTTCAGTTTCTTTTACTGCATCCGGAAAAAGCCTTTCTACATCCTGTGCCATAAAACCATAACTGTAGGCATCTGTAGCAGTATTATCTAAGTAACGATATTTGTATGCTTCTAATTTATTTATCTGGTTTATTGAAGAAGATAACAAAAAAATATCTTTTTTCAGCCGCCTGTCAGATGGAGTGTAAACACCGCCTGCATTGCCATAAGTGCCTTTTAATACCCCATTGTAATAAAGTGCTAAATCAGCATTTGCTCCTCCGGTAACATACCAATCCCAATGGTTTGTACTTCCCGATGCCTCAATACCAATACCATTTTGAACACCTGTTTGTTTTACCTGTAATCTGCTATCGTTGCTAGTTAATAAGGGTTGTTTATTAATACCTACTTCGCCGCTAGAATTATGTATTCTTACATTCCAAGCCCCAAAGCCAAAATTATAAATGCCCATTAAATCATCGGTTTCCATACCCAAAAAACCTCTATCAACTGTGCCTGCATTATTGGTAAAGGTTATGCCGTGTGCATTGCCACTTGCTAAATTCCCTCTAAAACGTAAACGACCTTTTCCTATCTCTAATTTTTCGGCAGGGTCTGTAACGCCAATACCTACTTTGGTATCGGCGGTGGCGGCGTTTATGCCATCAATACTACCTAACACAAAGCTATTACTACTTGTTACAAAGGCATTTGCTCCTATTGCTGTGGAATTATTTACGGCGGATGTGCTATTAACACCGGCTCCTAGTAATGTATTTTGTTCGCCAGTTAGTAAACCTAAACCTGCATTAAACCCAATTGCTGTATTGCTATCACTTGCTGCATTTCGTAATGCAGATTGACCAATACTAACATTACTTGTTCCACTACTGTTATTTAATAAAGCAGTATTTCCAATAGCAATATTCCAATTACCTGTGTTATTGGATAAGGCTTCTGCCCCAACTGCCACATTGGAATGAGCTGCAGTATTGCCTAAAGCCATTGCATTATCACCAATACTAGTATTTCTGTAACCACCAACCATATTTTTTAAACTATTGTAGCCAATGGCTGTATTTGAATATCCATTTGTGTTAGCTAATAAGGTCTTACTTCCTAGGCCTGTGTTTTGGTAACCATTACCGTTACTGTACAAAGCACTATCGCCAACAGCAACAAGATTATTTCTAGTTGTATTTGAAGTTAAAGCAGCTACACCAACTGCTACATTAGAGTAGCCTATTGTATTTAGAACAAGTGAGCTAGTACCCAATGCTGTATTACTACTACCTGTTGTATTACCAGTCAATGCTGATGTTCCTACACCTATATTGCTACTACCTGTTGTATTACTATACAATGCTGATGTTCCTATACCTGTATTGTTGCTACCTGTTGTATTACCTCTAAGGGCATAAGCACCATTGGCTACATTAACACCACCGCTTGTATTTTTTGTTAAAGCATTAGTACCAGTTGCTGTATTACCATAGCCAATGGTGTTACTAGATAATGTTTTGCTGCCCAATGCTGTATTATCTGCCCCTTGGGTTACAGACGCCGAACCTACACTATTGTTGTATAACGCACTATCTCCAATAGCCACAAGGTTGTTTTTATTTTCATTATTAAACAAAGCCTTATAGCCAATAGCTATATTATTAAAACTAGTGGTGTCATTATTTAATGCGGCTTCGCCAATAGCAATATTGCTTCTACCATAAATTTGTTTTTGCAAAGCAGAATAGCCAATGGCA
This sequence comes from Bacteroidota bacterium, assembly GCA_031408315.1. Classification (GTDB taxonomy): domain Bacteria; phylum Bacteroidota; class Bacteroidia; order Chitinophagales; family Chitinophagaceae; genus Ferruginibacter. Next base: position 626 of record JANNWD010000064.1, on the reverse strand, counting down.
ATATTTTTACTGAAGTTTTGCCCAGTTTGAAAAGGTGCAGATAAATTGAATGCTCCTATGGCAATATTTTCATTTCCATTTGTGTATTGAATATTGTTAGTACCCAATGCAGTATTAAAATTGCCTGCACCACCTCCACGTAAATTGTAGTATCCAATAGCGGTATTATTAGATCCTGTATTGGTATTATTAAAAGTTTGCACACCAATACCCGTATTAAAATTTCCTGACATTGGAAAATTACCAGAAAATGAACCAAATAAAGTGTTGTTTGTGCCACTAACTGTTCCACCACTTCTATATCCAAAAGCTGTATTGTTACTTACATTCTTTAAATAACCTGCATTGGTATTATGTATTTTAAAGTACAAATCATTGGCATCTATAGTACCAATAAAATTGCTAGTTGTTGTTCCTGTGTTTCCTTTAGTGCTCCACCCTTTGCTTGTATCTTCACTTGCTTTTAAAAAAGTCCATACCGCTCCATTAAAGTAACTAAAGGCTATACTATCTGTATCGTACACCAATAAACCACTGGCAGGGCTTGCAATGCTAGTACGTTCAACAGATGCCATCCGGGGAATGAGCATACCTTTTGTGTTACTTTTTACATCTAATATTGCTGT
>JANNWD010000063.1:0-3410 GCA_031408315.1 Bacteroidota bacterium | reverse complement strand
TAATGCTTTTTTTAATTCTTCTTGCTTAAAAATATTGAATAAACAATTTTGTGCAGCCACATCAATACTGTTATCTTCTACAGGTAAGTTAAGGGCATCGCCTTTGCGTAAATCCACAAACTCTTTTTTAAACCAAGGATTTAATTTTTCTGCTTCATTAAAATTTCTTAGGCTTGCTGCCAACATTTCATCTACCACATCTACACCAATTACACCACTATTTTGGCGGCTAAAATAGGCAAACTGCAAAAGCTCCATACCGCCACCAACACCTACATACAATATTTTTGGGTTGTTTACTAAATCTCTTGAGTTTACGGTACTGCCACAGCCATAATTCATTTGCTGCATAATTACAGGCATATCTAAATCGGGCAATTGCCACACTGGTGTGGTGGTGCAGCATAAACCAACATCTGGTTTTTCTGCTGCGGCTTTATACACATCTTTGGTAGTTTGTAAATACGTTGTACTCATTGGTTTATTTTTTTTGATTTATAATTATTAGATTCTAAATAATTGTATAAAAAACGGAAGCAATAGCACCAGTTTTTATTTTTTCAATATATGCCATTTTTATTATCATTTTAAAAATTATACCGTAAACTTAATTGCCCTTGTGTTCTGCTTAAAATAGGGTCGTACTGCCAGGGTGTGGTAGTTATGCTATTAAAATTTAGCTCTGGCGGTGTTGCTGTATTTGCCCTTGCTACGGTTACCAATTGATAACCGCTATTTAACACATTGGGTACATAATATTGCCTGCCCCAGGTTTTGCTTATTAGGTTAGATAAATTAAAAACATCTAACGAAATATTTATGCTTTGCCCTTTTTCTTTTTTACCCACAAATACACTATGGCTAATTTTCATATCTAATTGATTATTCCAAGGTGTTCTTGCACCATTACGTTCGGCATATTGTCCACGGCGTTTGCTTAAATATTTATCGCTGCTAATAAAAGCATCTAACTGGTTCCATTGGTTAGTGGCACTGTTAGTTACTACCCCAGCACCGTCTTTTATATCGGCCAAATTACTTTCGGCTTGGTTACGTGGAATATAAATTAAGTCGTTATTAGGTGCTCCATCTCTGTTAATATCACCAATGTAGGTGAAGGTAAACGGTGCACCCGATTGTGAAATATAAATTAACGTTACACTTGTTGCAGCGTTCTTCCATTTTTTATTGTAGGTAAAGGTAGAAATACTTCTATGCCTTAAATCAAAATTACTGTACGACAATTGTGGGTCGTTAGGGTTTATAGTTTGATTAAACTCCCAATTTGCCTGCGGCGATACTCGTACACCATTGGCTTTATCTTTACTTACACCATATGTATAAGCAGTAGTTACTCTTATGTTTTTATACTTCTTTGCAACAGATGCAGTAACGCTATACCTGTATCCATCTTTAGTATTGGTTAATAAAAATACATTGGTAAAGGCCGCATTATATTTTTGTTGATTACCATTGCCTAAATAAACAGTACGGTTATCGCCTGTGCCTTTTAATGCTGCGGTGCTATCTTTTAAGTTTACTGTTTTGTATAAAATGTCGTACAAGGTTTTTGTGTAAGTAGCATCAATACTAAAGCTCCAATCGTTTTTTGTTTTTACATCTATACCCAAACTGCTACGCATTACTTTTGGTAATCTAAAATTATTATCTAACAAATTTATTTCTCTTATACCGGGTTGATAGGTTGCTGCCACTTGTGCCACATTACTGTTTAATGGCACTACACCAGTGGGACGTATATCTATATTGCCATAAGTAGTACCGCTGTTGTAATACGGATAAGCCAACCAGGCAAATGGCATACGACCATTAAAAATACCTGTACCACCACGAATGATTATTTGTTTATTGCCCAGCACATCCCAATTAAAACCAAACCTTGGGGCTAACTGTGGCTTTGCATAATTTTTATTTTGATAGTTTGTAAATTCTTTTGTTGCTATTACTAATGGGTTGGCAGATGGCCTATCGGGGTATTCTGTTATATCGCTACGTAGCCCAATGGTAACTTGTAATTTTTTATTTATGGCAATATCATCTTGTACATATTGGCTTAATAAAAGCACTCTAAAATTGGCCGATGCTATACCTCTGTTATAGTCGTAATCGTTGTTGGTTAAATTATACACTCCTCTTATACGGCTGGGTTTGTTAGCATAAAAATCATCAACACTTCTATAAGCCCAGCGGCCATTAAATGCAGTTAAAAATTTATAATTAACTCGGTACAATTCGTTGTGTATGCCACCGGTAAATGTATGTTTGCCAAAGTTGTAGGTTAGGTTATTGGTAAACTCAAATGTTTTTAAGGTAAGACCATACACTGCTGCCTCTCTATATGTGCCAGCAAATATGGTATTGGCAGTGTTGTATGTAATTTCTATATGAGGAAAAAATAAGCCATTGGTCTCTCTGTTATCATCTGTTTGTGTGTAACATAAAATTAAATTATTGCTTAAATTTTTTGCAAAATTACTGCGTATTTCCATTACAGTGCTATTGGTAGTGCTGTGGTGTTTAAAACCCTGGCTTTGGTAATTAAGTACGTTAGCACTCCGTTCGCCATAATCGGCAAAGGCTTTTACATAATTGTGGCGTATGCTTAATTTATGTGTGGTGTTAATATTCCAATCTAATTTTAAAAATGCTTTGTTGCTTTGGTTTTGTAAATCTATTTTTTCGTAACTCCCACTGTTGTAGCCGTATCTTTTAGTTAAGGTATCGGCCAATGCTTTGGCTAATGCAAAAGGTATGGCAGCACCAGCATTGCCTGGGGCAAAACCTACAGGCTCACTTTTACGGGCAATTTCTGCGGCAGCAAAATAAAATAATTTATTTTTTATTATTGCACCACCAATTCTAAAACCTGTTTGATAATCGTAAAAATTGTCAATTTTACTTCTGGCAGCATCAGCACTTTTGCCCGTAATATTTTGGTTACGACCACTAAAAAACACCGAACCATTTATTTTGTTGGTACCACTTTTAGTAACTGCATTTACACTGCCGCCAGTAAAGTTACCCAGTACAACGTTAAAGGGAGAAAGCTCTACCTGTACCTCTTGTATAGCTTCTAAACTTATAGGTTGTGTTTTGGCTAAACCGCCAGGGTTGCCAGTTGCTAATGAGCCGCCAGCACCGCTGCTTGGTTCGGTAAAACCAAAAGCATCGTTAAGCGATGCACCATCTACACTTAAATTATTGTAGCGGTAATTAGCACCTGCAAAACTATTGCCATTGGCTTGTGCAGCAAGCCGTGTAAAATCTTGCAGTCTGCGGTTTAGTGTGGTTAATTGCTATAATTGTACAGCATTAATTTTATTTCCAAATCTAATTTTCTTTTTGCCGTTGGCTGATACAATCACTTCGTTAAGTATAGTTGTTTTGCT
>JANNWD010000062.1:0-7267 GCA_031408315.1 Bacteroidota bacterium | reverse complement strand
GGCATCCCAGGCACAGCAGACGATGTTGTGGTAAGTTCGACTGTAACAGATGCTTATGGTAATTATTTATTCGATAATTTAACCCCAACAGGTAGTGCACCTACCCGTTATAATGTGGGGTTTACCTTACCAACAAATTATCAATTTACAACACAAACTAACACACAGGCTGCAAATGGTAATACTACAAACACTTCTGGTGGTGCAACAGCCGCCAATGGAAGTGATGCCAATGTAACAACTGGCAGAACAGGTAGTTGGGATTTAAGTGCAGGCGAAGCTGAAAGAGGTGCAGATGCAGGAATAATATTTAACACCCCACCAATAACGCAAAGTGTAGGTGATAGAGTATGGTTAGATAACGGAGCAGGGGCTAATGCAGGCAATGGTATTCAAGATGCCGGAGAGCCAGGCGTAGCTGGCGTAACAGTAACATTATATAATGGTGCAGGTGTAGCAATAGCAACAATAATAACCGATGTAAATGGTAACTATTTATTTACCAATGTACCTGTAGGTACAGGATATACAGTAGGCTTTACACCGCCTGCAGGTTTCATATTTACTGCTAAAGATGCTGGCGGAAATGATGCAACCGATAGTGATGTTAATACCACAGCCGGAGCAACCTTTGGACGAACAGATGCTTTTAATGTAGCATCAGGTCAAAATATAACTACAGTAGATGCTGGATTAATAGCACAATCTACCACTAAAGCCAGTTTAGGCGATAGAGTATGGTACGATAACAATAGAGATGGCGTACAAGATGTTGGAGAACCAGGAATAGCAGGAGTAACTGTACAGTTATTAGATATTAATAATGTTGTACTAGCAACTACTACAACTGATGCTTTTGGTAATTACATATTTCCAAATTTAGATCCAGGAGGATATAGAGTTGTATTTGCAGCAGTGGCTGGTTTACAACGAACTGCTGGAAATTCTACCAGTGGAAATATTCCAGATGCAACCGATAGTGATGCTGATCAAACAACAGGAAGAACTCAAGGTTATGTATTGGTAGCTGGTGAAAAAAATATGAGTGTTGATGCTGGATATTACAGCACACAACCAGCAGCCAACGTTGGAGCCTTAGGCAATTTTGTTTGGAATGATTTAAATGGTGATGGCATACAAGATGCTGGAGAACCCGGCATAGCAGGAGTTACAGTAACCTTATATAATAGTGCTGGAGCAGCAATTGCAACAACTACAACCGATGCAAATGGCAATTATTTATTCACCAACTTAACTCCTGGTAATTACAGCGTAGGTTTTAGTAATTTACCTACTGGGTTTAGCTTTACAGGTCAAGATAAAGGTGGAAGCGATGCAATTGATAGCGATGCTAACCCAGCAACTGGTCGTACAGCACAAGTAGCTGTAGTAGGCGGAGCTACAAATTCATCCTTAGATGCAGGCTTACGCCAAGGTTCCCCAAGCGGCTTAGGTAGTTTAGGTAATAGAATATGGTGGGATTTAGATGGAGATAATGTACAAGATGATGGCGAACCTGGAGTTTCTGGCGTAACCGTAACATTGTTAGACTATGGTCCAGATGGTGTTTTAGGCGGTGGCGATGATGGAGCATCAAGAACAACAACAACCAATGCCTTAGGCGAATACATATTTACAGGATTACCAGCAGGGAACTATGCTGTACAGTTTGGTACAGGTAGTACTTTACCAGCAGGTGCAACAGCGGTAACGCCAAATAGCGGTACTGATGATACGATTGATAGTGATGGAGCAGCTATTACAGGCGGAACATCAACAACAGCGGTATATGCATTAGCCTCAGGTGAAGATAATTTAACGGTAGATTTAGGCATAAGAAATACAGCCAAAGGATCGTTTGGTAACCGAGTATGGTACGATAACGGATTAGGAGGCGGAACCGCAAATAATGGTATACAAGATGGAACAGAAATAGGTGTAGCAGGTGTAATAGTAACCTTAGTAAATGCAGCTGGTCAGCCTGTTGATAGAACTGGAGCTGTAACTACAACTCCTATAACAACAACTACCGATGCAAATGGCTATTACAGCTTTGCAGACTTAACTGCAGGTGCAACCTTTGCAGCAAGATTTAGTAATACACCAGCTGGCTTTGATTTTACAAGTAAAGTAGGTGTTGGAAGTGGAGATGATAACCGTAGTGATGCAGATATTGTATTAGGCTTAACTCCAGCAGTAACTATTGTGGCCAACACTCATAACACTACCTTAGATGCTGGCTTAGTAGGTACAAGGGCAGCATTAGGTAATTTTGTTTGGAGTGATTTAAATAACAATGGTACTCAAGATACTGGAGAACCAGGAGTAGCAGGTGTTACAGTAACACTATTTAGACCAGGCTTTGGTTTAGATGGTATAGCTGGTAATGCTGATGATGCTTTACCTGTAGCTAGTATGATAACAGATGGTAGTGGAGCATACTTTTTTGGAAATTTAATTCCCGGAGATTATCAGGTAGAGTTTACAACCATACCAACAGGTATGATATTTACCCAACAAAATACCCCCGGGGATAATCAAAACAATACCAATAGCGATGCAGTACCTGCAAATGCAAATGGTAGAACTGGTACCATAACTTTAGGTGCTGGTGAAGTTGATTTAACTATAGATGCTGGTTTAACCGTACCAAGGCCTGCCACAATAGGTAATAAAGTATTTGCCGATTTTGATACCGATGGTATTCAAGATACTAATGAACCTGGTATTGCTGGTGTGTTAGTTACACTTTACAACTCAAGCAATCAACCCATAGGCACAGCTGTAACTGATGGTAATGGTAACTGGCAAATAACCAATGTGCCAACAGGAACAGGCTACTACGTCATTTTTACACCAAACTTACCTGCCTTTGATGTAAGTGGAGCACCGGGTACAAACCCTGCATGGACGGCTCAAAACCAAGGCGGAGCTATTGCAACACAATCGTTAGATAGTGGCACAGAAAGCGATGTAGACAGTGATGTAACTCCTAGCGGTGCTAATGCTGGCAGAACAGGAACTTTTAATATTATACCAGGTAATAATTTTCCAAATATTGATGCAGGAATTATTAATTGGCCAGCTCAAAACATTTTACCGATACGTTTAACAAGTTTTGTAGCAAATCCAAAAGCTAACACAGTTGAATTAACTTGGGTAGTAAGTACAGAAACTAATGTAGCTAATTACGAAATTGAATACAGCGTAAATGGAACATCATTTGCAAGTATTGGCAGTAAAGTAGCAACAGGAAGTAGAACATATAATCTTGTACACAATACACCAAAACAAGGCTTAAATTACTATCGTTTAAAAATAATAGATAAAGATGGTAAAGTAAGTTACAGTGAAGTACGTACTGTAAACTTTGGTGCAACAAGTAGCAATGTTAGGTTGTATCCAATACCAGCTAAAGATGCTATAAATATTACTGTTACTGGTTCAATGATAAACCAACCAGCAACCATAAGTATTTTATCAATCGATGGAAGATTAATGTATCAACAATCAACCACCGCATTAAGCCAAACCGAAACGATAAACGTAACTAAATTGGCTAATGGTAAATACATTGTTCGAATGGTAACTCCTACCGAAACAATTAACAAACAAATAGAAATTATAAAATAAATAATAATAATTTTTATATACTATTAAAAGATGCCTCCAAAAACGGAGGCATCTTTTTTGCTAAAATGGCAGTCTTTTAAAAAGGAATACTTTTTGCAAATAATTTAAAAAAATACAAATGACACCAGGTATTATGATTGTTTCATTCCTTTTTATGGGATTAGGAATGTTAGTACAATACAGGCTTAAAAGCAAATTTTCTCAATACAGCAAAGTGCCCACTTCGAGTGGTTTAACAGGTAAAGAAATTGCCGAAAAAATGTTAAAAGATAATGGCATTTATGATGTGCAAGTAGTTTCGGTAAATGGTTTTTTAAGCGACCACTACAACCCCACTAACAAAACAGTAAACCTAAGCCCAGATGTTTACAATAACGCTACAGTTGCCGCTGCCGCTGTAGCTGCACATGAATGTGGCCATGCTGTACAACATGCCACAGCATACAATATGTTACAGTTAAGAAGTAAATTAGTACCCGTAGTACAAATTGGTAGCAGTCTATCTCAATGGGTAATTATAGCAGGTTTAGGTTTGATGGGCTTTGGGGGCGGAAACCCTACTATTTTATTAGTTGGTATAATTTTGTTTGCCACTAGTACCTTATTTTCTGTTATTACCTTACCAGTAGAGTTTGATGCTACTAATAGAGCACTTGTTTGGTTAAACGGTGCAAATATTACAACTACACAAGAGCATAAAGGAGCTAAAGATGCATTAAAATGGGCAGCATTAACTTATGTAGTATCAGCATTAGCATCAATAGCTATGCTTGTGCAATACATTTTAATTTATATGAGTAGAAGTAAAGAAGATTAAAGAATTATATTTGTACAAATTTTAAAAACAAACGCATGGATTTTGGAAAAGAATTTGAAAAATATGCTGTAAAGCATAAAGGAATTAGCAGCAATTTATTACACGATTATACCAATAAAAATGCTAAACAATACAACTCATCTGCCGCTGCTTTAAACGATTGGGGAGCAGTAACTAATCTTACCCCAAACATTATTGAAGAACGACCAATGAACGTAGCGGTAATGGATGTGTACAGCCGTTTAATGATGGATAGAATAATTTTTTTAGGCTACCCAATTAGCGATGAAGTGGCAAATATTGTAACAGCTCAATTACTTTTTTTAGAAAGTACAGATAGAACAAGAGATATTCAAATGTACATTAACAGCCCCGGTGGCAGTGTGTATGCTGGCTTAGGTATGTACGATACGATGCAATTTATTACACCAGATATTTCAACAATTTGTACCGGTATGGCAGCAAGTATGGGGCAAATTTTATTGTGTGCTGGGGCCAAAGGTAAACGTACTGCACTAAAGCATAGCCGTATTATGATGCACCAACCTAGTGCAGGTGCAGGTGGGCAAGCTAGCGATATAGAAATTACTGTAAATGAAATAAGAAAAATAAAAAAAGAATTATACGAAATAACAGCCTTTCACACAGGGCAATCTGTAGAAAAAGTTGCTGAAGATAGTGATAGAGATAAATGGATGACGAGTACGGAGGCTAAAGAATATGGTTTGGTAGATGAGGTGCTAACCATTAACCCTCGTAAATTAAAAAAAGACTAGTACAAGGTTAAACGTTAGATGAACGATGTTATAAGTACGATGTTCAACTAAACTCCTAAACCTCTAAACTTCTAAACTAATAAACAACAAACATGAATTTATACAAAATAAACAACGACGAAGAAGATACTCCAGAAGTAACCATGCCCGAAAATCCGATGGAAAAAATGATGAGCAGTTGGCAGTTTGATAAAAAATTTATTGAGCAGCGTAAAATATTTTTATGGGGTGTGGTAGATGATAAAAGTGCAAAAGATATTACCAATCGCTTAATGTATTTAGAAGCTATAGACCCAGGTAAAGAAATTACATTTTACATTAATAGCCCTGGCGGTGTAGTTACTAGCGGCATGGTTATTTACGATACTATGCAAATGATAAGCAGCCCGGTAAGCACAGTATGTATGGGTATGGCAGCAAGTATGGGCAGTATTTTATTAAGTGGTGGTACTAAAGGCAAACGCTATATTTTTCCTAATGGAGAGGTAATGATACACCAACCAAGCGGTGGCGGTCGTGGTACAAGTGCCGACCTTGAAATTATGGCAGAGCAAATACGCAAAACCAAATTAATGGGTGCCGAAATACTAGCCAAAAACTGTGGCCAAACCGTAGAAAAAATAATGAAAGATTTTGATAGAGATTATTGGATGGATGCTAAAGAGAGTGTGGCTTATGGTATTGTGGATGGAGTTTTGGATAAAATATAAAAATACAACTATCAGTTTATAAATATATTAGCCCTTTTTAGGGCTTTTTTTATCATATTTTAGAAAAAGCATCGTTATTCTTAAAAAATTTGTCTTAAAACATAGCATATTTATAACTTTGCATTTACAATTTTTTACAAATGGCTAAACATCAAACATTACATTGCTCCTTTTGCGGAAGAAACAGAGATGAGGTTAAAATATTAATTGCTGGGCAAGATGGACACATTTGCGAAAGCTGTGTAGAGCATGCCGAAGAAATTATTGAGCAAGAATTGGGATTGGCTACAACCGAAACCAAACCAACCCCACCATCTTCCTATAAGCTTACCATTAAAAAGCCAATAGAAATAAAACGTTTTTTAGATGATTATGTAATTGGGCAAGATGATGCTAAAAAAGTATTAGCCGTAGCGGTTTATAATCATTACAAAAGGCTAAATCAAAAAATAGATAATGATGTAGAAATTGAAAAGAGTAATATTATAATGGTTGGAGAAACAGGTACAGGTAAAACCCTTTTAGCAAAAAGTATTGCCCGTATGCTTAATGTGCCTTTTGCCATTGTAGATGCTACAGTTTTTACCGAAGCTGGTTATGTTGGGGAAGATGTAGAAAGTATGCTTAGTCGCCTTTTACAAGCCTGCAATTTTGATGTGCAAGCTGCCGAAAAAGGGATTGTGTTTATAGATGAAATTGATAAAATTGCCCGTAAAAGCGATAACCCATCTATAACCAGAGATGTAAGTGGCGAAGGTGTGCAGCAAGGCTTACTTAAATTATTAGAAGGTGCAGAAGTGCTAGTACCACCACAAGGCGGACGAAAGCATCCAGAGCAAAAAATGGTAAAAGTAAATACACAAAATATTTTATTTATTTGTGGTGGTGCTTTTAACGGTATAGATAAAATTATTGCCCGAAGAGTAAATACTAATGCTATTGGCTTTAACGTAAATAAAAGTATGCAAGAGTATCAGCAAAATAATTTATTGCATTTTGTAAACTCGGTTGATCTTAAACAATTTGGATTAATACCAGAGTTGTTAGGTCGTTTACCTGTGGTTACCTACCTAAATCCGTTAGATGCCGAAACGTTACGAAACATTTTAACCGAACCCAAAAACTCATTAATAAAGCAATTTACCCGATTGTTTGATATAGAAGGCATAGCCCTAACCTTTGAACCTGCTGTGTACGATTTTATGGTTCAAAAAGCACTAGAATACAAATTAGGAGCAAGGGGATTACGAAGTATTTGCGAAAGCATTTTAACCGATGCTATGTACGAATTACCTAGCGAAAAAGTGAAAGCCTTTGAAGTAACTTTAGAG
>JANNWD010000061.1:0-1788 GCA_031408315.1 Bacteroidota bacterium | reverse complement strand
CCTCCTGAGGCACAGCGGCAGACGCGCGATTACGCTGAGCGGCTGACAACAGCAGGTGCGCCGCGAAGAATTGCCGAACGGCTCGTGCGCCTCGCGCAGCTCGACGGAGCGATCGGCATTGCCGCGCTGGCAACACGGATGCAGCTTGAACCTGTTGCCGTGACGCGTGCATTCACAGCGCTCGGCGATGCACTCGGGATCGATTGGGCGCAGGGCGCGGCAATGCAACTCGATCCGCACGATCCTTGGGAACGGCTACTGGCAGCAGGCCTAGCACGCGATTTTCAGGCGATGCGGCTCGATTTCCTGACACGCCATGCCGGAGGTGATCCAGAAGCAGGTGTTGCGGCATGGGTCGCTGCACAAGCAGCACGAGTAGCGGCGTTTCACGCGATGATCGACCGGGCACGGCTCTCGATGCCGACCACAGCGATGCTGGCGCAAATTGCAGGGCAGGCCCGGGTGTTACTGGGGCGGTAATTCCGAACAGCCCTCTTTCGCCAAGGCTTCGGCGGGCAGGCTTGCCAGCCGAAGCCCGACAGGGCGAAGACTGGTGGGCGCTGACGGGCTCGAACCGCCGACCCTCTCGGTGTAAACGAGATGCTCTACCAACTGAGCTAAGCGCCCCTGTGCGGGAGCAGTATCATGGCGCAGTTGACGGCAAAGCTCAATACATATGCTGCCCGCCATTGATCGACAGCGTCGAGCCCGTCACAAAGCCTGCATTATCCGAACAGAGGAACGTCACGCCGCGCGCAATTTCCATCGCTTGCCCGAGACGTCCGATCGGGATTTTGGCGACGATCTTTTCAAGCACAGCGGGCGGCACGGCTGCAACCATATCGGTATCGATATAGCCCGGCGCGATCGCATTGACCGTCACGCCGAACTTCGCGCCTTCCTGCGCCAGTGCCTTGGTAAATCCGTGAATGCCCGATTTGGCGGCGGCATAATTGACCTGCCCATATTGCCCTGCCTGCCCATTGATCGATCCGATGTTGACGATCCGGCCCCAACCGCGATCTTTCATTCCCGGGAAGCACGCTTTGGCCATATTGAAACAGCCGCCCAAATTGGTGTCGATCACTTCTTTCCAAGCGGCATAGCTCATCTTGAGCAATGTCCCATCACGCGTGATGCCGGCATTGTTCACCACCGCATCGACCGGCCCCAACTCAAGCTCGACGCGCCCGCATCCAGCCAGAACAGCCTCATGATCGGCCACATCCCATTTGTACGATTTGATGCCAGTCCGCTGAGTAAACTCGCGCGCGCGTTCATCATTGCCGCCGTAATTGGCCGCAACCGTGAAACCTGCCTCTTTCAGCGCCAGGCTCACTGCCTCGCCAATGCCGCGAGTTCCGCCTGTTACGATTGCCACGCGCGCCATGTGCCCTCTCCCTTCGCGGTTGATCCACGATTCGCGAGCAAGACTAAGCGGCGGGCAACCAGCCTTCAAGCTGACGCGAGAGTAAGGCCTTCAAAAGGTTCGAGCCTTCAGGTCCATCGTTGAGACAGGGGATGTAGCTGAACTTTTCACCCCCGCCTTCGATGAAGCTTTCCTTGCCTCGGATCGCGAGTTCCTCAAGCGTTTCGAGATTATCTGCGACAAATCCCGGCGCCAGGATTGCGACCTTCTTGATGCCCTTTGCTGGTAATCCTTCAAGCGTGGCATCGGTGGCGGGCTCAAGCCATTTCGCTCGCCCCAGCCGCGACTGGAATGAAACGACGAGTGGTCTGCCGAGCGCCTCAGACAACAGCCGCGCCGTTTTCTGGCACTGGCAATGA
>JANNWD010000060.1:0-3555 GCA_031408315.1 Bacteroidota bacterium | reverse complement strand
GCATTAGGAGTAATAGGAAAACCAGTTCTTACATAGTCTATCCAGCTTTCACCTGCATTAGTATTCATCAAAGCAATCCATTTCTGATTCATGATAACTTGAATTTTGTTTGCAGTACCAGCCCAACCTAATCCATTATTTGAATTTATACCTGTAATATAAGTAGTAGCGGCAGTAGTAGATAGTGCAGCAGTTGTTCCTACAGATAATCTCACAAAGGATGCTGTAATACCTTGATTAAAATAAGTATTTGCATTATAAGATGCAAATGCAGGAAAACGAACAGCAGCTTCAGCAATTAAAAAATTAACTTCAGACAATGTCATTATAAAACCATTCATAGAAGATCCTATTGTAGAATCTAAATTAGGAGCAGTTCCTGTTGGTACTGGAATAACACCTGGTCCTAAACGTCCAGGAGCAGTAGGCGTAGTTCCACCACTTAAAGAACCTTGCTCTATACCAACCACATTCCCAGCGGTAACTGTAAACAATCTACTTCTTCTAGGGTCTACAGAACCATTTAATATGTTAGCAGCGTGTTTCGAAGGCGTTATAAGCGCTCTAGAACCAGCATCAACGCCTAATATTGTAAATCCGTAACGTGCGTAAAATGGATTTTGCTTATCAGTATTGGATTTGTTGTATCCAGGATTTATTGTAACATCAGCTTGTAAAAAGCTTGATGGTGGCAATGCACCCAAAATTGCTGCTTGAGCGTTTACGTAAGCAACCGAGTCAGCATCAGTTAACAAAGACTGTCTTACAATTAAACGCAACTTTAAAGTATTAGCAAATTGTATCCATCTTGACATTGTACCACCCATCATTGCATCTTCTACACCAACTGCTTTATCTGAACTATTCGCAGCATTAATCAATGCAATAGCTTCATCTACTTCTGTCAATAATCCTCTGTATATAGCTCTATCATCATCATATGCAGGAGCCAATTGACCATTACCTTTAAAAGCTTCAGAATAAGGGCATCTACCATACAAATCTACTATAGTTTGCATGTAAAAACTTTTCATTATTTTAGCAATAGCTTTATGATTATCATAATCAGCACTTTTATTATCAATAATTCTTTGAAAATTGGCAATATTAGTATATCCATAATCCCAAATATTATCATAAAAAGCAGCAGTCATAATTGAATTATACTCATTTGGAAATACACCTGTAAAAGTATTGACGTTACCTGCCCACGAATTTAACATTAAATTACCAAGTGCATTAGTGCTTTCTCCACCAACAGAACTTCTTTCAACATTTCTACTATCTCCAGTAATCATTCTTGATGTCTGTGTTAAGGCAGCAGATAATGTTAAACTTGGGTCAATATTTTCAAATAACGGACTGTTTGGCGTATCGTTTACATCAAGGTAATTCTCACAAGATGCAAAAAATACTATAAATCCGACAAATAATGATTTATAAATTTTATTTTTCATAGTTAATTAAATTAAAAAGTTAAGTTTAAGGCAAATCCATAAGAGCTTTGTGCTGGATATCTGTCATTAAAAGCTAAACCTCCAGCATTACCTGTTGTTTCTGACGTTTCTGGATCGTTGTAGTTTCTATTTTGTTTAGAAAAAATATTAATTGGATTTCTAGCATTTATAGAAACAGTTAAAGAGTTTAAACCTGTTCTTTGTATTGCATCTTTTGCAAAACTGTAACTTAAAGTTGCTTCTCTTACTTTGAAAGCAGTAGCATCAATTACTAAGTTTTCTCCAGCGTTTACATAAAAGTTATTATAATATCCAATAATACTCGGAACACCAGCTGCGCCTGTAACTACATTAGTATTAGCTTCGTTTGCTTGAAGTATACCATCGCCATTGTAATCAAAAGAAGAGTTTGGCATGATAAAACCAGTTCGGTTTGCAGCAGTCTCTAAAGTATTACCAGTTTGTGTTAATGATCTTTTAGCATTTGAGAAAAATTGGTGCCCTGTTCTATAATCCATTGTTGCAGACAATCTAAATCCTTTGTAAGCAATAGAGGTATTTAATCCTAAAATATAATCAGGATTTACTTTACCTAATATTTTCTGTTGTGGATCGATTGAAGGTAAACCAGCAGCATTTAAAATTGCTCTACCAAAATCATCTTTCAGGAAAGTTGTTCCTTTTATAAGAGGAAATTCTTGTCCTTCTTCAGCAAAAATACCAACAAAATTAAATGGTTGACGCAAAGAAACTTGTTTTGAATCATTTGAAACTTTAGTTACAATAGATTTGTATTTAGTAAAGTTTAATTTATTCTCCCAACGGAATCCTCTAGGATCTTGACTCTTTATTGGTGTAAAACCTAAATCTATTTCATAACCATTAGTTTCCATGTTACCAGCATTTTTAAGTATTCTAATAAAACCGGTAGGTGATGGTAAAGTTACATCTGTAATTAAATCTGTGGTTGTGGATTGATAGTAACTAGCATCTAAAGTTATTCTATCATTAAAAAACCCAAAACTAGCTGCAACTTCTTTTGTAGCAACAAATTCAGGAGCAATATTAATATCACCTTGAATTAATTGTTGCACATAAGAGTTTTGTCCAAAAGGATATCCTACTCCTAAATTACCCAATTGATTTATACGGTATGCACCAATAGCAGTATCGTTACCAACATTAGAGTAACTAGCCGATAATTTCATGTAATTTAATACTTTTCCTTTTATACTTTCGAAAGCTTTAGTTGGTATAAACGACATACCAATACTTGGATAAAAGAAACTGTTATCTGATTTTTTAAATACTGAAGACCAATCATTACGAGCTGTAGCATTTAAAAATATGAATTCTTTGTAACCTAAATCAATATTTGCAAAAACCCCTAGTTTACGAGTTTGAAAACTATTGTTTCTTAATGCTCCACCTAACAAAGTAGCTTGTGTTGGTGTATATGGACTTAACATATTATTTGCATTATAAACTCCTGGTACAGCAAAATTTTGCCCACCAGCACCATTGTTTTTTGTGTAATCGTCTTGCATATTATTACCTAATATACCTGTGAATGTTAAGTTTTTTGCTAGTTCGTAATTAAAATTAACAAATAAGTCACCATAATAACGTCTTCTAAAAGTAGTTTCAGTAGCAAATTCACCTATTACTGAGGCATCCAAACCACCAAATGTAGGATTAGTTCTATCTTGATATGCATTATTATAAGCGGAATCGTCTGTCATGTTTAATCTTAAATTAGACAAATACTTTACGCTAATATTCTTATTAATTTCGTAATCAAGAGTCAAAATAGATGCAAATAAACTTGAAGAAAATAATTCTCTTTGGTTGTCTCTTAACCAATATGGATTTAAGTTGTATGTATTCCAGTGTCCTTCGTTACCGCTAAATTCGAATCTTTTTACTGGAACATTAGAAGGTGTGTCTAGTAATTCAGTATATAAACCAGATTGCGCTTGTTTTACCCTTGTAGTTATATAATTAAAATTCCCTTCCAAAGAAAATTTTCCGATTTTTTTGCCTGCTTTAAAAAGGACTGCGTTTCTTTTTAAACCATCATTTTTAATTGAAATAAAAA
>JANNWD010000059.1:0-2777 GCA_031408315.1 Bacteroidota bacterium | reverse complement strand
GAGGATGTCCCGTTTGTTGTTGAAGTCGGGTGGGTGGATCCCGGTTTTTCTCAGGCGGCTTTAGCGTAGTTGTTGGGTGTTGCAGGGTTCGGTGAGTGGCGGAGGACGGCGACGAGGTTGGGCATGTCGCGGTGGCCGCGGACGCGTCGGAAGGAGCGCTGGGCTTCGGTCATGCCGGTCACGATCCATCGTTTCTTCATGTCGCCGTCGTGCCAGTGCTTCACCCGTGCGGTGACGGTCCGCACGATCGAGATCATCGACTCGATGCAGTTCGTGTTCGTCAATGTCCGGCGCAACGCGCCGGTGATCCCGAGCCGTGCGACGGTGAACATTTCATCGAGCCCTTCGAGCAGCGACGCGGCGGCATCAGGATGATCACCCTTGAGTTGGGCGGCGAGGCGGCGGCACTCGGCGATTCCCTTGTCGGCCTCCGCTGCGGCGAACGCCGAAGCGAGACGCTTGTCGATCGCCTTGCGTTTCTTCTCCGGCAGGTAGCCCGTCACGTTTCTGCGCTTGTGCAGCGTGCATCTCTGGATCTTCGCGGCGGTCCCGAACACCTTCGTCACCGCTTTGTGGAGGGCCTTGGCACCGTCGAGAACAGCGAGGATGCCCTGCTCGAAACGGAGGCCGCGGTCGACGAGATCGGCGAGAAGGTCCTTGACGACCATCATGTTCTCGGTGTCCCCGAGACGTAGCCCGACCGGGACTTTCGTGCCGTCAGCGCAGATGACCAGGGCGACGATGATCATCTGACCTGCGACGTTCAGCCCGTCGATCATCAACACTGCGACG
This sequence comes from Bacteroidota bacterium, assembly GCA_031408315.1. Taxonomy (GTDB): domain Bacteria; phylum Bacteroidota; class Bacteroidia; order Chitinophagales; family Chitinophagaceae; genus Ferruginibacter. The sequence continues at coordinate 1,985 of JANNWD010000059.1, read as the reverse complement.
TCCAGATCGGACAGGTCACGGTTGAGCATCTCATCGACAAGGTCCTGGGTGGCGGCCACGAACGTGCGCGACACCGCCGACTTCGAGGTGCCCTTGGCGTCGACACCCGGGATCGGTTCGGCCACGAGCGTGTAGCGGCGGGTCGCGACCCCGGCGAGCATCCGCTCCACGATGATCTGGCGCAACGGGTCGCTGCTGGTGAACGTCGACCACGAGTCCAACTCGATTTCACCGCCATCGACCCGCCGGCCACGAGGCCGTTCAACGGACACCTTGCGGCCGCCGAGCGTGACCTTCCCGGTCGTCGTGCCGTGATGGTTACCGACACGGTCAGGCAGCTTGGAGTGTTTCGCACCGACAATCGAGACCAGTTCGGCGTCGAGCATCTGACGCATCACGACCAGACCAGCGGCGGTGGTCATCGCCAGCAATCCATCTCGCAGCGTTACCGCCAAATCGTCCATCGTGATCGTTGCTTCGAACGACAACCCGGCCAACCGCTCAGCCGACGCAGGCGCGGTCACAGAAACGACAGGTACCTTCTTCATTGGGTGATCCCTCTCTTGTGGAGTGTCTTGGTAGGACCCCCGAACACTGCCAGCAACGGCAGAGCTCAGGGAGGGATCACCCACCCAACTTCAACAGACCTCGGGACAACCTCGGCCCGGTACTCGCTCGTTGTTTGTCGCGAGGTCCCGGTACCGCCCTGTCCGCAAAGTGCCGTTCAGGGGCACTCCATAACGACGGTCGACAGTTCCGCCGAGCGGACACGTTTGTGCTGCGCTTCGGCCCGGCGTCGCCGGACGGGCGACCCGCTTTCATCCGCGTGCGTCGCCAGTTCGGCGAGGAGCCCAACCCGCCCGGAGGGCTTGGTCGCTTCGCTGTTCGGCACGGCGGGCGGGGTCAAGGGCGCCGGAGGCGAGCGCAGCGGTCCCTTGAGGCCGGTCGACGGGTCGGACCACTACATGCGCATCCGCATTCCGAGCGACGGCGAGTCCAACTCCAGCTCGTCCTTGATGGGCGCAAGTTCTGCTCGGATCTCACGTGGGTTGTGGCCGAAGAAGGCGATGCGCTCGTGTGTGATGTCGTGATCGAACCGGAACCGTTCGATCACCCCGACGCCTTCCCGCCAGACCTCTCCGAGTTCGAGATCGTCGGGCCTCTCCCCCAACTCTCGCGTCACGTACTCGCCCGGTGAGGCGAGGGCAACGTCGATCCGGACGCCGACCCGTCGTTCGATCTCGGCCTCGACGAGGGCGAGCCGATCGCCGACGTCTCCCCGCTCGGCGATCATCGCTTCGCGGAGCACCTGCTTCTCGTTGAGTTCGTCGCGATGTTCGATGGCTTGGGCGAGGAAGTGGCGTTCGCCGTCGATCTTGTAGCCGGTGGCTCTTCCTCGTTCGTCGTGCCGCGCCAGCACGTGTCGGACGTTGCGCCTCGTTCCTTGCTCGGCAGCTTGTTGTTCTTCGAGCGTGGCGATCCGATCCTGGTGGGCGTCGATCTGCTCGGTGAGTCTCGCAATCCGGGGAGCGAGGTCGTTCGGCAAGCTCCGGAGCCACAGCTCGAGATCGCCCCTTTCGGCCACCAGGGCCACGTCGGGGGTGTCGGCGAGTGGGTTGATCTGTGCGCTTGCCAATTCCTGCGCTCGACTTGTCGAGAGCGCCGCGACGAGCAGTTCCTCGTTTGACCGCTCCAGGCTCGGCCCGTGGAGCGGTTCGATCTCTCGGGTTGGCTCGCCGACCACGTAGAGGTGGTTGCCGAGCCGTCCTCGGCTCATGGCGACGTAGCCCATCTCCCGGTACAGGTCGTCGGTGCCGAGCACGAATGCCCGGTCAGCGGTGACACCTTGGGCCTTGTGCACGGTCATCGCGTATCCGTGCGTGAGGTGGCCCGCTTCGAGGTACGTCGCCGGGAGTTCGACGACGCGATCCGCCATCTGCACACTCATCGATCGACGGTCGACGTTGATCGCTTGGACGATGCCG
>JANNWD010000058.1:0-1819 GCA_031408315.1 Bacteroidota bacterium | reverse complement strand
AATACGACCAGAGTTTTTAAATAGAATTGATGAAATAATTATGTTTCAACCGTTACTTAAAAAAGAAATTAGTGGTATAATTCAAATTCAACTTCAAAGCTTAAAAAAATTAGTAGCTCAAAGTGGTATTAATTTATCTTTTAGTGATTATGCAATTGACTATTTATCAGAGAATGGTTACGATCCACAATTTGGAGCAAGGCCGTTAAAAAGGCTTATTCAAAAAGAAATTGTGAATCAATTAAGTAAAAAAATACTTAGCGGCGATATTGAGAAGAATAAAACAATATTGGTAGATGTTTTTGATAATACAGTAGTTTTTAGAAATGAAAAGGTTTAAATTTTTAACAAAGTTAGCACTTAACTTTAAAACGTAAGCTTTTGTAGCTATCTTTAGCTGGTTAATATTAAAATAATATAAATATATAGAAATGGCAATGAAACCAAAAGAGGTGATTGAAGTAATACCCACCAAAGATATTTTTGTAGGAAACCCAAAAGCAGAAGTAACATTAATGGAGTTTGGCGAATATGAGAGTGAGGATTGTGCTAAAGCGAACGAAATTGTAAAAAAATTATTAGAAGATTTTGATGGTAAAATACGTTTTAATTTCCGTCATTTTCCGCAAACCAAAATACACCAACGCAGTATGAAAGCTGGTGAAGCATCAATTGCAGCTGCACAAGCAGGAAAATTTTGGGAAATGCACAACATCTTATTTCACCATCGCCGTACTTTGGGTACAACTAGTTTAAAGTTGTATAGTAAGGAAGCTGGTGTAGAAAATAAGCACTTTTTAGATGATTTATTAAATTCCACCTACGGTTGGCATGTAATGAGTGATTTTCAAGAAGGTGTAAACAGAGGGGTAAAAGAAATACCAGCATTTTTTGTAAATGGCGAAATGGTACAAGGAAAAGCTACTTACGAAAATATAAGTAAAAGTATAAACGAAGCACTTAAAAAGGTAAAGAAAAAAGCTCCTGCAAAAGTAAAAGCATAAAATAGTATAAGCCCCTAAATTTTTCGGGGCTTTTTTTATTCTGCTACTTCAAATTTATAGGTAATTAATTCAGCATCGTTTATAGATATAGTTACAGGGTAAGTATCTTCAATATCAAACTTGTACGAAAATGTAAGTATGTTGCCACTTTGACTATACAATGCATTTTTATTTTTTTTCTTTTTACCATTGCCATACTGTATAGTTACTTTTGTTACAGTATCTTCTTTACCAAATGCAAAACTAAAATTTACAGGTCTGCTTAATTTTGCTTTTTGTAAAGCCAACTCTGGTGTAAATTTTTTTAATTGCCAATCGTAAGCCGTAGCTCTTATAATTGGGAGGGCTAAAAATGCTGCTTTATTTTTTGGACCAACATCTAATTTCCAAGCTGGGTTATCAGGAAAATGTTGCCAATTAAAAATAGCTTTATCTGCAAAAAAATAATTGCCCGAAAATTTTTTGTTAAACACTTTCATTTCTTCATCAACACTGCCACTTGCTAAAGCTACATCTACATAATGCCAAGTATCCGGACTTAAACCTAATTGTACAACTGCCCAACTATGATTTTTTTCTAACTCATTATCGCCAATTTCTTCTGTATTTCTTTTTATATGTCCATCGGCTGTAAGGCAACGTATGCCTGCACTGCTACACATATCTTGAAACAATGTGGCAAACCCAATACCAACAGCTTTGCGATACAATAAAACTTCGGCAGTACTATTTTTATCCGTTTGTTCTTTACTGGCAGCTTTTACATCGTACGTAATATTATTGGCTATCCAAGTATAAATGGCTCTTGCTTTATC
>JANNWD010000057.1:0-2117 GCA_031408315.1 Bacteroidota bacterium | reverse complement strand
CTGCGCGGCACGGAATGGTTCAAGAGCGTGAGCGGGCTTGGCGCACTGGAGTTGTTCGAGGCGGCGACCGCATCGGGACAACACACCGTGCTCCACTTTCAATCCGAGGCCATCGTCTCGCTCTTCGAGGAGGGCGTGGTGCGATGAGCGAGTTCATCAACCGCTGGTTTGGACGGGCCGCCCGCCCGCCGGGTGCGCTGGCCTGCGGCCTGCGCCACACGTCCGCCGTGGTCTTCAATACGGTTTGGGAGACACGATTCCCCGAAACCACGCTGACCGAACTGTGGCATCGGCTGGAAGCGATGCCGCGCACGGTCGCGCAGGGGGCTGCGCCGGAAACCTTGCGCTGGCTCTTCACTGACAGCGTGGTGCTGGCCACGGCCCGACCGGATGGCGCGATGTTCTTCGTCCTCCTGCCACGCAAGGCGGCGGATGAGACGAGCGTCAACCGGCTCTTCAGCGAGTTCCGCGCGCTGCGGGCGTGAGGGGATGCAACGGGCGCACCGCACGCCTTCTTTCCCCAATCCTCAATCCAAAATCCTCAATCCAAAATCCAAAATTCCCCTTCTTGAGAGGGGCAATTGAGGATTGGGGATTGAGGATTTTGGATTGGGGATTGCCGAAACCTGCTCACCGCCAAAGTCTTTGACGCGCTCCGGTGCCTCCCGTAGTTTCCGCCCACTTTTCATGATCGGATTCATCATCAAGAAACTCATCGGCTCCCGAAACGACCGCGAAGTAAAGCGGATGCGCGTGACGGTGGAAGAAATTAACCGCCACGAGGCGGAGCTGCAGAAACAGTCCGCCGACGTGCTGCGGCAGAAGACCGCCGCGTGGAAGGAGGAACTGGCCAAGATTGAGGACAAGGACGAACTCGCGCGCCGCCTCACGGAGATTCTTCCCGAAGCTTTTGCCGTGGTGAAGAACGGCTGCCGCCGCCTCTGCGGCACGGACGTTATCGTGCGCGGGCACCCGCTGCCCTGGGAAATGGTGCCCTTCGACGTGCAGCTCATCGGCGGCATGGGGCTCCACAACGGCAAGATCGCGGAAATGGCGACAGGCGAAGGCAAAACCCTCGTCGGCACGCTGCCCGTCTATCTCAACGCCCTCTCCGGGCGCGGCGTCCACGTCGTGACGGTGAATGATTACCTCGCGGCACGCGACAGCGAGTGGATGGGCGCGGTTTACCGTTCGCTCGGCCTGACCGTCGGCTGCATCCTGCACGATCAATCGCCTGCGGAGCGTCGCGAGCAATACGCCTGCGACATCACCTACGGTACGAACGCCGAGTTTGGCTTCGATTACCTGCGCGACAACGGCATGGCCTCGCGCGCCGAGGAACAGGTCCAGCGCGGGCATTACTTTGCGATTGTGGACGAAGTGGATTCCATCCTCATCGACGAAGCGCGCACCCCGCTCATCATTAGCGGCCCGTCCGTGGTCGGCGCGGACAACGACCAGTATCCCAAGTTCAAGCCACAGATCGAAAGCATCGTGCGCAATCAGGACCGCCTCTGCGCACGTTTCCTCAAGGAGGCCGAGGACTTGATCAAAAAGCTGCGTCCCGAAGACGGAACCAATCCCGCGCATCCCGCCGAACTGGAACGCGAAATCGGCCTGCTGCTCTACCGGGTCAAGCTGGGCCAACCGCGCAGCGAGGGTCTGGCCCGCCTGCTCGAAGACCCCGACAATTTGCGCCTAATGAACAAGGCGGAGCTGACGCTGCACGCCGATCAATCGAAGAAAGATCTTTACGCGGAGAAGGAAGAATTGTTCTACGCCATCGAGGAAAAGAGCCACGACGCCGACCTCACGGAAAAGGGTCGCACCTTCCTCAGCCCGTCTGATCCGGACGCCTTCGTCATGCCTGACGTGGCCAGCGCCTACACCGAGATCGACATCAACCCCGACCTTGATCCGCAGGAACGCCTGGCTCGCAAGCAGAAGATCCAGGCCGAGTTCGAGGTCAAGGCCCAGTCGATTCACACCATCGCGCAGTTGCTCAAGGCCTATGGGCTTTACCTCAAGGATGTGCAGTACGTCGTGCAGGAAAACAAGGTCATCATCGTGGACCAGAACACGGGCCGCTTGATGACGGGGCGCCGCTGGAGCGATGG
>JANNWD010000056.1:0-2198 GCA_031408315.1 Bacteroidota bacterium | reverse complement strand
ATTGCTCTGCAACCTCAGATCAAGCAGATGCTAAAGCCATTGCTTCTGACTGGAAAGTCGTTGGGAGCGATTTCAAATCTGCTGTCAAAGCTTATAAGAAACAAAAACCATTGGATGATAGTTTTGTTGCAGAAGCTCGCGCTCAACTAATGAGTGACAGTACTATGAAACAGCTAACAAAGTTAAAGTGACAATAAGAGGTATTATCACTTTAACTTTGTGACACAAAGGAGGTAGAGATTGGAAGAGAAGCCACAAAATGATTCAGAAAAGCCGTTAGATTCTAGCGATGATGCTGAATTAGCTGGAGAGCTGGCCGAATGTGAAGAAAACGATATTACTCCTTTGGAAAGAAAGGTAGAACGCAGAGTTGTTAATGTATTAGAAACAAGACTACAGCAGCAACTTTTCTTCCAGGGACCACTGCCGCCTCCTGCAATTTTGAAAGGGTACGATTTAGTCCAACCTGGATTAGCGTCACGAATTGTCGAGTTAGCTGAAAAACAAGCCGATCATCGGATGATTTTAGAAAAAAAGATAGTTTTTGGAGATCAGAACAAATCTTGGACTGGTTTGATCTTAGGATTCATTCTTTCTTGTGGAGTTTCTTATGGAGGCTACGCACTTATCATGAGCGGTCATGATATCGCTGGTGCTGCCATAGATATTACAGGCATAACGTCTTTGATAGGCACTTTTGTTTATGGAACCAACCAAAGAAAAAAAGAAAGAATTGAGAAGTCTAAATTGATGGACAATTCTAACTCAACAGATGATGAATAGAAAATAATTTTGTGAGACTAGAAACCTCTGTAGCTCTTTGCTATTGAGGTTTTGTGGTTTTTATCGATTCGATTTGATCGCTGTGATTTTGGATTGAATTAGAGATGATGATGGGGATGATCGATCTCTGAGAGTTCGATCCTTGTTGCCTAAATGTGGGAATGGTAAAATTGAATCATATTCAATCTGCCCCATCACATCATGAGTACGATCGAATCGATAGTCCGGGAACTAGAGAAAATCCCCGAACCAATGCAACTGAGCCTTTTAGACTTTATTCGTTCCCTTGGTAGTAACTATCCAGTAGCCGCCTCAACGCAGAACGAAACCAAATTAAACGACAAAAAGCATTACCCCTTGCGCGGAATGCCAATTCAGATCGAGCCTGATTTTGATGCCCCGATGACCGATCTGTGGGCGGCTTTAGGTGAATGATTATTATTGACACCCATGTTTGGCTGTGGCTGTTACACGATCCTAACCAATTATCAAATGCTGCACGAGGACAAATCGAGATTGAAGAAGCCCAAAATGGCATTTTAGTTTCAGCTATTTCGGTATGGGAAATAGCTGTAAAATCTAGTCTTGGCAAATTAGCATTGCCCTTACCAATAGAAGATTGGTACGCTCTAGCCAAAAGTCATTCAGGGATAGTAATCGAGGCACTGAATCCAGAAGACGCGATCGCCAGCACTCAACTACCTGGAGACTTTCATAAAGATCCTGCTGACAGAATTATTGTAGCAATGGCGAGAAGATATAATGTCCCGCTAATTACCTGCGACAACAATATTCTGAGATACCCTCATGTAAAGACAATTTGGTAGTGAGCTTTCGATCGTTTGCTAATTGCTCAATCTCAAGTCGAAAAAATGACTTTAGCTACTGTAGATAGTGCTTTCGATCTTGAGATCGATTCGTTGGCGAAGCCCAGCCGAGAGGTAATCGCTGTTGAGGAGTATCTTTATATCCTGTTGGAATGATCGATCGTGTAGCGTACTGGAGATGATCGTTGTTGATTGCAACTAATTTTTGGCAGATAATTGCCTACACTGAATCTTATTGCCAACTCATTCTTGAACGCATGACATCTGCTTTTTCCCGTTTTCCCGATCGATTGCAAGCTGCAATTACTTCCCGTTTGGGTTGGACATCCTTGCGCCCAGTCCAAGAACTGGCTGGACACGCAATCCTGGATGGGCACAATACGATCGTGCTGGCACCGACGGCTGGGGGGAAGACGGAGGCGAGTATGTTTCCTCTTTTGGCGCAGATGGTGGAACGGGAACCGCAGGGGGTGGGAATGCTCTACATCGCGCCGATTAAAGCGTTGCTGAATAATCAAGCCGATCGATTGGGGCTGTATACGGAGATGCTTGGTTTGAGTCGGTTTTTGTGGCACGGGGATATTAAAG
>JANNWD010000055.1:0-2341 GCA_031408315.1 Bacteroidota bacterium | reverse complement strand
GTTTTCCTGCATCCCTTGTTGCTTGGCGTTGTACATCGTTAAAATAGGCTGGTACAGTTATTACAGCTTTAGATACAGGTGTTTTTAATATATGTTCTGCTTTAGTTTTTAACTCTTTTAAAATAAAAGATGATAATTCTGTAGCAGAATAAAAGGTGTCATTAACTTTTACTTTTACTAATTTATCTTCTTCATCAATTATTTGATAGGCTATATTTTCTATTCCTTTTTTTACATCGTTATATGTTTTGCCCATTAACCTTTTTGATGAAAAAATAGTGCTCTGGGGATGAGTAATTAGATACTGTTTTGCTTCTTCTCCAATGACAACCTCATTAGTATTTCCAAAATATATTACTGATGGTACAAGTGAAGAACTATCATATTCTTTTAATGCGGTAGGTTGTTTACTTTCTGGATGAATAATTGCAACTAAACTATTAGTAGTGCCTAAATCTATACCTACAATTATTTCGTTTTGTTGTAAACTGCCTGTTGCTATGTTAATAGCTATTTTTGCCATTCTATGTTTTTTTTGTAAAAGTAACCGACCTCTCTCACAATTCATATTTCTTTTATTACCTCACCTTTAATTCCTCTCCAAAAGAAGAGGAAAAGGTAAATTATGAGAGAGGTCTAACAAATAAAAAGGCTGTTGAAAAATCAACAGCCTTTTTAAATAATAAATTCCGTTTATCGAATAATAACCATTTTACCGTAACCTTTGTTAAAGTACTGATCTGTTTTATCGCCATCGGCTTTGTATTTTTCAAGAGATTTACCATTTAGATTGGTTAACACTCTATACAAATACACTCCATTGGCTAACTTTTGGCCGTAGGTGTCAGTTCCATCCCACTTAAATTCCGTAATATTTCTACCAACGTGTAACGGACCTAATTCATCTTTTGTAATTTCTCTTACAATTTTACCAGTAATGGTTAAAATTTGTATTCGTATATTTTGTGGCACTTCGTTACCTGTAATTACAAATACAAATGCAGTTGATGTTGTAAATGGATTAGGATAATTCAATAAATTAGATATCATTGCCTTTGTTATGACAGTAAAGCTTACATGATATTCTAAATCGCCGGCTTTATTACCAACTACATCTCTACCACTCACAATTAATTCGTATTCGCCTTCGTCATCAAATTTTGGCATAAAATCAATAGTAGCAGTGTTTTTACCCGTAGCTAAATTAGCTGGTGTAAATACCATTATATCGCCAAAATAATATTGCTGCAAACTACCATCTGGATAACGAACTTGTACTTTTAAAAATGCAGTATCTGATAAAGCTAAAAATCTACTCTCGTCTTTTAAGTTTATAACAATATGTGGCTTAGCTGCTACAATGTCTTTATTTAAAATATGTACGCCATCAAAAGTTACATCTAATAATGGATTATACGTATCGGCTTTTACATAAAAATCTTTGTACAACACATTATTAAAATGTGTTTGCTCTGCTTGATGATTGCTAGGATTTACATCTACAAACAACGTATTTAAACCTGGTAAGTTTTTAGTATCAATTTGATAATTTATAGCTAATGTATCCCCTGATAACAGTACTTTACCTCTAGGAATAGGAATGTTACGCCTTACATTATTTTTATCAGTAATTATAAAATCAAACTTCATAGTACTATCAAACTTGGTTTGACTGATATTTTTAAATGCCAATTTGAAGTCTATTTTTTCTCCTTGTTCTACTGTATCTTTCATTGCAAATAAAATATTAGGGGCTACGGCACCCTCAGGTATCATATCTGCATTTATTCTCCAATAACGTAATTGGTTTGGTGTTCCTTGTACAGAGTCGGAGGTTATCATTTTAAGTTTTAGGTAAGGGTAGGTGCTTGCATTAATCCAAGTTAGTGAAGTGTCTTGTGCAGATTGAACTGTGGCTAAACTTGTATTATTACCTGCGGCGTCAATTCCAATAATTTCAACAGAAGTTTTATCGGTGTTTGTGGTTTCTATTGAGCTTCCTCTCCAATGTAGTGCTTGCCAAGTTTTTGCTGGTCCTAATTTGTCAGAAGTGTATTCTCCCTGTAAACTTTTGCCTTGCACACCAAATTGAACTGATATTTTTTCATTTTGTGTTAACCCAAATAGTTGACTTATGGGGGTATTGGTACCTTTTTTTGTAATAAATATAAAAGCCAAATGTGATCTAAGAGAATCTATTTGAGACCATCCAATATTTTTTAATTTATGGTAAAGCGATATGCCACTGCCTAGTGTAGCAGTATCTCCTCTCCAAACTGATGGAAACATAGTAAATGGATTTGCTGGGGAATTAACCATTACAAGCAAATTTCCGTTGGGT
>JANNWD010000054.1:0-1708 GCA_031408315.1 Bacteroidota bacterium | reverse complement strand
GGCGCGGCGCACTATGGCACGCATCGAAACACCCCGCCCGATACGCGGCACGCAGAGCATGATCGGTGAGGAAGCGGATCGCTTTCATCATGTCGTGCAGACCTTTGATCGCGTGCGGCGGCTTTATGGCTTCGGGCGGGTCGAAGTGCCGGTGTTCGAAGCAACAGCTGTGTTTGCGCGGTCGCTCGGCGAAACCACCGATGTCGTGTCGAAGGAAATGTATTCGTTCGAGGATCGCGGCGGGGATTCGCTGACGCTGCGGCCCGAGTTCACGGCGGGGATCGCGCGGGCCTATCTGACCGAGGGGTGGCAGCAATATGCGCCGCTGAAAGTCGCGACGCACGGGCCGTTGTTCCGGTATGAGCGCCCGCAAAAGGGGCGGTTCAGGCAGTTTCATCAGCTCGATGCCGAAGTGATCGGGGCCGCGGAGCCGGCGGCGGATGTCGAACTGCTGTGCTTTGCGGATCAGTTGTTGCGTGAGTTGGGGATCAACGAGGGCGTGACGCTGAAGCTGAATACGCTGGGGGATACAGAAAGTCGTCGTGCTTGGCGGGCTGCACTCGTTGATCATTTTTCGTCGTTCGCTGATTTGTCAGCGGATAGTGTGGCTCGGCTCGAAAAGAACCCGATGCGCATCCTTGACAGCAAAGACCCGCTAGACCGCGCTGCGGCGGATTCAGCGCCCGAAATCAAGTTGTCGGGCGAGGCCGAGGATTTTTTCGGGAAAGTCCGTGAGGGTCTCAACGCGGCGGGGGTAGCATACGAGATCGCGCCGCATCTGGTGCGTGGCCTCGATTATTACCGGCATACGGCGTTCGAATTCGTCACCGACCTGCTGGGCGCGCAGGGGACAGTGCTCGGCGGCGGGCGCTATGACGGGCTGATCGAAATGTTGGGTGGCCCGCACACGCCAGCAGTGGGTTGGGCGGCGGGGATCGAGCGGTTGGGGATGCTGATTGATGACGATGTATCTGAAGCTCCGACTTTCGTTGTGATACCAGCTGACGCAAAGCATGATGGCTATGCGCTGGAACTCGTTGCTCTGCTTCGGAAAAACTCCTTTCCAACCGAGATCGCTTACAAGGGGAACTTGAAAAAGCGGTTGCAAAAGGCGGATCAAGGCGGTGCCGCTTACGCCTTAATCATTGGGCTCGACACTTCCTACGAAGACCAAGTGAAATTGAAAAATCTTCACAACGGAAGTCAGGTCAACGTAGCCAAAGATGTTGTTATCGAGCGGATAACTGACGAAATAACACTTCGTTCGATTGGTGGAGAACCAAGGCCGGGTTTCGGTCGTTTATGGCGGGATAGTCAAAGGTGACCCCCCAAATCTCCGACGAACGCATTGCCGCGATTGAGGCACGCCGCGAAACTTTGCAGAGGCAGTTGTCTGCGGGTGATCTGGCCACCGACCGGCTGATTGCCCTGTCGAAGGAATATTCGGACCTTGAGCCGGTTGCCAAGTCCGCTGCCGAACTGCGCCGCTTGCGCGCCGAATATATCGTCATGGGCGAAATGCTGAAAGATACCGACCCCGAAATCCGCGAGATGGCGGAGGAGGAGTTGCAGGATATTCGCGATGCTCTGCCCGGAGCCGAGCGTGAACTGGCGCTGCATTTGCTGCCCAAGGACGCAGCGGACGAGCGCGCGGCGATGCTTGAAATTCGTGCGGGGACGGGCGGCGACGAAGCGGCGCTGTTCGCGG
>JANNWD010000053.1:0-3448 GCA_031408315.1 Bacteroidota bacterium | reverse complement strand
AATTTTTTCTTTGTACAAATCTGCTACATCCTCCACCGGTAATTCTTCTACTTCATCATTAGTAATATCCAATTGTATTAAACCAATAATGCCATAATTTAAAATGCCTTTAAACTCACTTACAATATCATCGCCAATTTTTTGTTGCCTTTTTTCCTGTATTGTTCTTATGCGTTTTGCTTTTATATATATTTGATCGGCAACAGAAATTATACGGTACACCCTCCAAGATGTTCCGTAATCTTTTGTTTTATTTAAAAATATTTTTTGGCAAGATGATACGGCTCTATCATATTGTTCATTCGTTGTACTCATTTTTTCTTCTTTACTTTTGGTTTTACTTTTATTGTTGGTTTTGTTGATTTTAGCACAGGCTTTTTTAAAACTGCATTTGCAGATGATATGGAAATAATTTCCATATCAAACATCAAAATTTCATTTGGAGCAATTGCTGGCATATATCCCCTACTCCCATAGCCTAATGGGGATGGTACAAAAACAATGGCTTTAGTTCCTTTATTCATATTTTTTAAGGCCTCTTCCCAACCTTCTATTACTTGTGAAGGAATTTGAGAAAGCGTAACCTCATAAGGAGTTAAATGCCCAAATTCTGCATCAATATTACTATCAAATTTTACACCTGCTAAATTTTGACCCCTGTAATTAACTTTTACTTTATCATTAGCCATGGCATTTTTACCTACACCTTTTTTAATAACCTTAATATATGTACCTAATGGCAATTTTGTTACTCCAGTAATTTTATTTTTTGTAAAATATTCATTTAGAATACGATTATCATTTTCAAAAGCTGCTGCATTTTTTGCAGCTTCCTTACTTTTCATAATTTGTTGCTCTATCATTGTTGCACTATCTGCAATTGCCTTTGTAGTATAAATTTCATTAACCTTTATACAAGTATACAAATATTTACCAGGCTCAAACATTGGCGGCATAGGCATTTCGGAGTTTTTATATGCCGAGTCTACAATTATACGCATTACTACACTATCGTTATTTTTTAATTGTTTTAAAATATTAAAGTAATAAATAGGTAAACTAACACTATCAACAGGTTGTATAGGACTAGCGTAATCGTCACTATCATACAATACAGAATCTTTTGTAGCATGGTATAATTGTATAACATGCATTTTTATAAAATTTCCATACTCAATTTTATTACCGTTATTAGAAGGATAAATTTTATATTCAATATCGCTTTCTCCTTTTATAAAGTCTTCGTTTTGGGCTTGTATGTTTATAAAAAAGATTACGGAGAATAAAAATAATACTAGTTTTTTCATTTTATTTTTTGATGTTTGTAAAAAAATTGGTTCAAAAATAACTTAATTACACCAATGTTTACACTAAACTGCTGTGGTAATTTATTACCTATTAATTCGCCTATTATAATGGGAATAATTAATGCTACGCCAGATTCATTTTACAGCGGCACTATTGAAGATGATGGTATAGAATTAGCTACTCAAATGATAACCCATGGTGCTACAATTTTGGATATTGGCGGACAAAGTACAAAACCAAACAGTACTCTACTTTCTGCAAAAGATGAAATAAAAAGAGTACTCCCTTTTATAAAAAAAATACAGTCATCTTTCCCTCAAATAATTATTTCGATTGATACCTTTTATAGTGAAGTGGCAAAAGCCGCTGTAGGTGCTGGAGCTACAATAGTTAATGATATTAGTGCCGGAAATATGGATATGGAAATGCTTAAAACTGTTGGTAAACTTAATACTCCTTATGTGTGTATGCACATGCAAGGAACACCTGCAACAATGCAACAAAACCCTACTTACGAAAATATAACCAAAGAAGTGCTAGATTTTTTTATTAAAAAAAATACAGATTGTAAAAATATTGGTATAAAAGATATAATTATTGACCCTGGTTTTGGTTTTGGAAAAACAATTGAACATAATTACACTTTGCTTAAAAATTTATCAATTTTTTCTATGTTAGATTGTCCAATTTTAGCAGGTTTATCAAGAAAAAGTATGGTTTACAAACCTATACACACCACTGCTACAGAGGCTTTAAATGGTACAACTGCTTTAAACATGATTGCTTTATTAAATGGAGCATCTATTCTACGAGTACATGATGTAAAAGCAGCAAAAGAAACCATAGAATTGTTTAATACGTACAAAAAAGCGTCGCAATAAATGCGACGCTTTTACTATATTTTTCATTTTTTTTATCGTTGCCCTTGTGGAGCTTGTTGTGGCTGACCACCCTGCTGCTGCATTTGTTGTTGCATTTGCTGCTGTTTCATCATTTCCATTTGTTGCTTCATCATTTCTTCTTTTTCAGCAACTTGAGTTTGTGCTTTGTTTAAAACATCTACAATTTCAATATCAAACATTAAATTAGCATTTGATGGTATAGAGCTACCATTTCCTGCAGCACCATAACCTAAAGCACTTGGCACATAAAATCTTGCTTTTGCACCTTTGCCTAATAGCTTTAAACCTGCTACCCAACCCTTAATAACATTAGGCTGTGCCATATTTACTAAATAAGGACTTACATGCCCAAATTTAGGATCTGTATTACTATCAAACACTTTACCATCAAACGTTTTGCCAGTATAGTTTACTTTAACACCAACACTATCATTAATAGTTCCTGCACCAGCTGTAAGTATTTCTACATAAGTACCAGCTGTAGTTTTTGTTGCAGTAATTTTATTTTTAGCTAAATAATCTTTTAATCCTTTATCATCTTCAATAATTTGCTTGGTAGCAGCTATTGAATCTTCTTTCATTTTCTTAAAATAACGAATGCTATCTTTAGCTCTAGCAATTACACTAATTCTTTTTTGAGCATCAACAAGACTATTACTATCACTATAAATTTTTTGAATTTTAAACGATTGTAAAATTACAAACCCTTTTTTCATCCAAGGAATTTCGCCGCCCTTTGCTAAAATACTATCTGTTTTTTCTTTTACAACTATACTATCGCCTTCTCTTATTTGTTTAAAAATTGAATAGTATGCTGGTGGTATTTTAGTACTGTCTAACGTTACTATTTGATTAACTCTGTTTTCTTCAGTAATTAAAATACTGTCTTTTTTTGTATAAGTAGCATAAGGAGTAATTTCAAAGCTGTTGCCATCTTTTATTAAAGCCCCTTTACCATTACTAATAATTTTATACTCAATACCACCGGCTAGTTTTTTGAATTTTGTTTCGCAACTAACCAACATAATTGCCATAAATAATGGCACTACAAATAACAATTTACTTTTCATTCTTTTATTTTTTTATAATTGATAACTACTTAATTGTGCTGCATTTTCTTTAATTGCCGCTTTAAATTTTACAACAACTTCATCTAAAGATTCTTTATTAAAACCGCCAGCAGCGTTAAAGTGTCCACCGCCGTTAAAATATTTACGGGCAAATGTATTTACATCAAA
>JANNWD010000052.1:0-2518 GCA_031408315.1 Bacteroidota bacterium | reverse complement strand
GGTTTTGTGAACCCGCAGAGGTGGCACATGTCGTCATGTTCCTCGCCTCGCCTTTGGCCGGGTTCATTACCGGCGAGGTCATTGATCTGAACGGGGGGCTGCAGTTTGACTAAGCGGTTCGGAATGGTCATCGGGTTGAGGCCAGAGCGTGTCACAGATTACAAGCGGCTGCATGCTGCAGTTCGGCCCGGTGTGCTGGACGCACTGCGTCGCAACGGCTGGCGCAATTTTGACATTTATCTGAAAGAGCCGGAAAATCTGTTGTTCGGAACTTTCGAGTACGTAGGCGACGATTTCGCAGGCTCTGGCCGCGCCATTGCTGCAGATCCCGAAACGCAAGCGTGGCTTAAAGAAACTGATCCCTGTCAGGCCCCCTTCACCACGCGCAAGCCTGGCGAGTGGTGGGCCGACATGGAAAACATCTTTCATATGGATTGAGTTATGACTTCTGCCGCTAAACTTCCAGCCATCGACGCGCATCACCATTTCTGGGATCCGGATAAGGGCGACTATCCGTGGATGGTTGGCCCGGTTCTGCCGATCCGCCGGGTCTTTACTCCGGATGACATGCGACCGCTTCTTGCGCAGGCAGGGGTGCTGAAAACCATTTTGGTGCAGACATGGTCAAGCTATACGGAATCGCGTGAATTTCTGGCTTTGGCAGAGGCGACCGATTTCATCGCAGGTGTGGTGGCTTGGGTCGATCTTACGGCCGAGGATGTGGGCGAAAGACTGGATGATTTGCTAGCCGGCCCAGGTGGCAAATGGCTGGTCGGTATCCGGCATCAGGTGCATGACGAAACCGATCCGCGCTGGCTGTGACGGCCAGAGGTGTGGCGCGGGTTGCGGGCTGTTCAGGCGCGGGGGGTGGTCTATGATCTGCTGATCCGCCCTCGCGAGATCGCGGCGGCGCTGGAAACCGTACGCGCCCTGCCGGACTTGCGTTTTGTCATTGACCACATCGCAAAGCCCGAAATTGCTAGGGATGGCTTTTTGCGGTGGTCCGGGCTGATGCAGCCCTTTGCCCACGAGGCGAATGTCTGGTGCAAGCTGTCCGGCATGGTGACCGAAGCTGATTGGGCAACCTGGGCGCCGGAACAGATCACGCCCTACGTAGACGAAGTCCTGCGGATCTTTGGGCCAAAGCGCTGTATGATGGGCACCGATTGGCCGGTCAGTTTATTGGCCTCTGATTATCAGCGAACGGTTGATCTTGTGCGCGATGCTATTGCAGGGCTGGATGAAGAAAGTCAGCGTGCGGTTTTGTGGACGACGGCGGCAAACGCCTATCGGCTGGAGGAGGGACGGTTGTGATCCGCCTGAATGCTTCCAACCTGCGACACCTACCCGCTGATGTCGCCCGTCTGCGTTATGATCGTTCAACCGTGCGGACTGGGATCGTGCATCTGGGGCTCGGGGCTTTTCACCGTGCGCATCAGGCGGCGTTCACCGACGACTGTCTGAACGCTGGCGAAACCGGTTGGGGGATCGCCGCTGCATCGTTGCGCAGTGCCGACACACGCGATGCACTGGCACCGCAGGATGGGCTTTACACGCTGGTGCTGCGTGAAAATGCCGATCAGGCGTTGCGGGTGGTCGGCGCAATCAACCAGACCTTCGTGGCCCCGGAAGATCCCGGGGCATTGCTTGCTGCGATGGCGGACCCAGCCGTGCGGATCGTATCGCTGACGGTGACCGAAAAGGGTTACACCGCCAACATCGCGGGTGGCGATCTGCGGCTGGACGATCCGGGCGTGCAGAATGATCTGGCGCACCCACATAGGCCACAGACGGCACTGGGATTTGTGGTGCAGGCGCTGGCGATGCGGCGGGCGGCGGGGATCAAGCCTTTCGCGCTGTTATCATGCGATAATCTTCCGGGTAACGGTTATTTTCTGCACAATGTTCTAGCCCAGTTTGCAACGTCTCGCAACGCTGACCTTGGCCGTTATGTTAGGGATGAGGTCGCTTGCCCCTCCTGCACAGTAGACCGCATCGTACCGGCCACAACCGATGCCGACCGCGACGTGGTCTCAGCCCGGCTGGGGATGCGAGATGCCTGGCCGGTTGTGGCCGAGCCGTATTTTCAGTGGGTGATCGAGGATCGTTTTCCCTCTGGCCGGCCTGAATGGGAACGCGCGGGCGTCGTGTTTGCCAATGGGATCGGTCCCTATGAAGCGATGAAGCTGCGCCTCTTGAACGGTGCGCATACAACCATTGCCGCGATGGGGCGCATTTCCGGTCATGCCACCGTGGCCGATGCCATCGGCAATCCGGTGATCCGGGCGTTCATCGCCGCCTATTGGGCCGAGGTTGCGCCGACGATTGCACCGGGCACCGATGTTGCCGACTATACCGCACGCCTGTTGACACGGTTTGACAACACGGCTCTGCATCACAAAACTGCGCAGATCGCGATGGACGGCAGCCTTAAGGTGCCACAGCGGATTGTCGCCCCTTTGCGCGACCTTATTGCGATGGGCCGTCCAACCACGACGCTGTGCTTTGCCTTGGCCGC
>JANNWD010000051.1:0-1546 GCA_031408315.1 Bacteroidota bacterium | reverse complement strand
GGCAGAACTAGTAATTGATTTTTGTCGAGAAATAATTGGTAGCCCAGCAGCTTTGATCGGTACTTCGATCGGGTGTATTGTGGCGTTGCAAGCTGCGGTAACTGAGCCGAAATTGTGTACAGGGGTGGCAATGCTCAATTGCTCACTGCGATTATTGCACGATCGCAAGCGAGTCACCATGCCGTTCTATCGCCGTTGGGGGACTCCAATTCTTCAATCTATTCTAAACATTCCAGATATCGGTAACTTCTTTTTTGAGCAACTCGCCCAACCCAAAGTAGTTCGCAAAATCCTGTTACAAGCCTATCATCGCCCTGAAGCTGTCAGCGATGAATTAATCGATGTTTTGATGGCTCCAGCCGCCGACGAGGGCGCAGCGGATGTATTCCTCAAGTTCACAGGCTATTCCTGGGGGCCATTACCAGAGGATTTATTACCCCAATTATCTTGCCCTGCGATCGCAATTTGGGGAGCTGCCGATCCGTGGGAACCGATTGCACTGGGGCGAGAATTAATGAATGTACTCACCGTTAACGAATTTGTCGAACTCCCAAATGTCGGGCATTGTCCTCAAGATGAAGCACCAGAATTAGTCAATCCAGTGCTGCAAAAATGGATCGCTGGTTTATAGATCTAGACGGTGCGTTACCCTTGCGGGATAACACACCCTACGTTTACTAACCTTTTTTCTGCCATCCACCCTGTCTGCCAGCTTTGCGTTTAGCTTGTTGTTCTGGAGTGAGAATTGCGTCCAATTGTCGATCGCTAGATTCCCGAATAGTTTTGATTTTCGCTTGTTGATCTGCGGTTAAATTCATCCCCTTCCAATTGTTACCCATCGCTTGGCGACGATCTTGACGCGCTTTAGCTTGCTGTTGTTGGGCGGGAGTAAGGATTGCATCCATCTGAGTCTTTGCAGATGCCCGTAGCTGCTCCATTTTGGCTTTTTGGTCAGGAGTAAGGTTTAGTCTGTTTCCCTTGCCCCAGCCGCCACCTTGAGCTATTTCTGCTTGTTGAGCGGGGGTGAGAATTGCTTTAAATTGTTCTTTATTAGCGTCCCGAATCGCTTTGATTTTCGTCTTTTGCTCGGCGGTAAGGTTCAGATTATTGCCATCTTGCTTATTAGCTTGGCGTTGCGCCTTGATTTGTTCGCGTTGTTGACGTTGTTCGGGGGTGAAAACTGCGTCCATCTGAGTCTTCGTAGCTGCCCGTAGTGCCTCCACTTTGGTTTTTTGTTCGGGAGTCAGATTGAGATCGTCCATGTGTCGCCCCATTTCGCCAGCCGCAATTTGTCCGCGAGCATGATTATGGCTGGAGTAGTTACCCGCTGCAAATGATGGAGCAGCAATCATCAGTGCAAGAATGGGTAGTAATTTAGCGGCTTTGTTGAGCATGGTGGGAGCGGGGTAGTTTGGTTTGGAGCTATGTTTGATTTCCATGCTGCCATCTTATGTGTTTTGCGCTTGTATCCACATCTAGCTCAAGTCACGATTACCTCCGGTAGGCCATGCCAACGATCACTCAAATAATCTACCCCCAGTCATGG
>JANNWD010000050.1:0-1675 GCA_031408315.1 Bacteroidota bacterium | reverse complement strand
CTACTAACCCAATCGGCGGTTACAAACCCTTAAAACGGTTGTTTGTAATACTTTGCCGAGGATAACTCATTTTCAACAGCAACTGAGCATGCTCATGTAATTCTCAGTTTTTAAATAATTGGCGGCAAAGGTAAGGGTTTTTAAATTGATAGTAGCATTTATTATAATCTTAGTTTTATATATTCAATAGTTTAAACTATTTTTATTTTTTTTAGTCTTAAATTTTTACTGTTTTATATGAGAAATTTATACCTAGTCCTAACTTTTATTTTATGTACAACTAATGTAGTTGCCCAAACAGATACTACATTATCTAAGCAAGATAAAAGCCTATTAGATTCTATGTTAAATAGCGATGAGTTTTTAAGCATGTTTGACGATAGTGCAAAAAGCTATTTTGATGTAAGCCTTGGCTTTGGTAATGGAACGTTTAGTACACAAAACCAAGCTGTAAATGCAACGGGCTTTACCAATCAGCTAGTACTTACCCCAGCATTATTTTATTTTTTTAAAAGTGGATTTAATTTAGGGGTTACTGGTTTTTTAACCAATAAAAGCAATCAATTTAAGCTTTACCAAACTGGGGCAAGTATTGGCTACGATTTTTCTAATAAAAATATAGCTACAGGTATATCTTACACTAGATATTTTGGAGACAATAATACGTATAATGGTAGCAGTATTTATCAAAATGAAGCCTTTGGATATTTAAAATATACAAAACCATTTATACAGCCCGGTATAAGTATTGGCTATGCTAGTGGAAAGTATAAATCGGCAGATTTTGTAAGCTTTCCTTTTAAATATAGACTCCTAAACCCAATAAGAGATACTACCGTTATAATTAAGGGGATAGATTCTACTACAAATAAAACTAGTTACTTTTCTATTACTCTTACTGCAGAACATACGTTTGAATTTAAAAATATATTTACTAAAACGGATGGGTTAACCATTTCTACCATTTTTATGCTTAATGCAGGTAGTGATAAACTTACAGAAAATCACACCAATAATATTTTTGCAAATAGGCCTAGATTGGCAGAAAGGTTTTCATCAAAGAAAAAGATAGCACAAGCCAATAAAATGCAGCTACAATCTATAGCATCATCTATAAATATCACATACGGCATTGGTAAATTTTATATACAACCTAATGTTTATTTTGATTACTATTTACCCGAAACTACCGGGCAGCGGTTTAGCAGTATAGTTAGTTTAACTGCAGGATTTACCTTTTAAAATTTTGTTAAGAGCATTAATTAACAAATTGAAAAACTTATTTGGCATATTAGTTGAATACATATGATTAACTAAAAAATTATTTATGAAAGTAAAACTCTTAATTATTTCAGCCCTTACTTTAAGTATAAGCTTAACCTTTGCACAAGGCCCAAAAATTGGTATAAAAGGTGGTGCATCTGTAAATAAAATAACCGGTCAGTCATTTAATAATCAATTTTCCTTTGGTTATCATGTTGGTGGCTTTGCTATCATTAAAATTTCTGATAAAATTGGTATTCAGCCAGAGGTGTTATTTAATCAAACAAATGTAGATACATCATCAAAATTTAGCGATATATAACACCTCTGGCTGAATACCAATTTTATCAGAAATTTTAATGATAGCAAAGCCACCAACATGATAACCAAAGGAAAATTGATTATTAAATGA
>JANNWD010000049.1:0-4937 GCA_031408315.1 Bacteroidota bacterium | reverse complement strand
TCTTGCACAATTTTAACCATTTGTTGGCCAGGGTTAACTGCCAACAACACTTTTGCACCTGTAGCTTTTTCTTTTACTTTGTCTGTAAATTCTTTGGCAATCTTATAGTTCACATCAGCATCTACCAATGCTCTACGAATATCTTTTACTGTATTAGCAATATTTAATTCATTTATTCTGGCCTGGCCTTTAAGGTTTTTAAAGGCACTTTCTAACTTTTCACTTAACGAATTGAACATATTTTGTATTTATTTAAGGCTGCAAATGTACACAATCATTGGGGCTATTTTACCCAAAAAAATAGATTTATATAAGCTAGGTAATAAAGATGAATATCCTATTAAAAACAATAGTTTGAAAAAATAGTATAGGTGTATAGATAAACTGTACAAAAAATTAAACCAAATGAAAGTGAAAATAACTACAATGAATAAATAGCACCATAGTTTTAGAGGCTATACCTACACTGCAAAACTTGTTCCACAGCCACAAGTTTTACTTGCATTAGGGTTGGTAAAGGTAAAGCCTCGGCTATTTAAACCACCTTGCCAATCTACCTCCATACCTATTAAATAAATGCTATGCGATTTTTCCATAATACAAGCAATGCCATCTATTTCAAATTTTTCATCTTTTTCGGTAGGTGTATCAAACCCTAAAATATACGTCATACCACTACAACCACCGCCTTTTACGCCAACTCGTAATTGTTGTGTGGCATCAAAGCTATCTTCATTCATTAAGCGTTTTATTTCTGCAATTGCACCTGCTGTTAAGGTTACTGGTATAGATGTGATTGTTTCCATTTTGAAATCTTTTTACAAAATTAAACAGTAATAGTATCTTTTATTTTCGAAATTGGAATTATTTTGAAGGAATACAGATAACAGTGATTTGACAGGTTTTACTACAAAAAATTTCACTTTCATTTTTAACTACCACTCACAATTAAAACCAAACCCTAATCCAACCATAAAAAATAATGCAGTATTTTTGCCGCAAAAATATATTTAATGGATTTAACAAATAGCACCGTTCAATTTGCTCTTTTTACTTTTATTTTTATTATGGCAATTGCCATTTTGGGGCTTTACATCTACATAAAAGAAACAAATAAAAAAATTGTAGCTAGCACAGGTTCAAATTCCGATACCAACAAATTAAAATTACAAGCCTACGAACGATTAACCGTTTTTGTAGAAAGAGCTGCTTTAAAAAACTTAGTAAGCCGTACACCTACAAGTGGCTTAACAGTTGTAGATGCTCAACTTGTTTTTTTAGAAACCTTAAAATCGGAGTACGAGTACAATGTTAGTCAGCAAATTTATGTAGGCGATGATATATGGAAGGCGATTACTAATTTAAAAGATCAAAATACATATATAATTAATCAGTTGGCAGCAACATTACCATCTAGTGGAAATGGAATTGAACTAAGCAAACGAATTTTAGAATACACCGCAAACAATACTAATGCAGAGCTTAGCCCAATTGTTTTAGAGGCTTTACGCTATGAAGCAAAGAAAATTTTGTAACGCAACAGCTATCAAAAATGGATAACCAAAAAAAAGTTTTTACCGATTCTGGCATTGAAATAAAACAGATTTATACAACTAAAGATGTTGCTTCTTCAGCAAATGAACTACCTGGCGAATTTCCTTACACTAGAGGTGTGCAACCAGATATGTATAAAGGTAAACTTTGGACAATGCGGCAGTATGCCGGCTTTAGCACAGCGGAAGAAAGTAACAAACGTTATCATTATTTATTAAGCCAAGGTGTAAGTGGTTTAAGTGTAGCGTTTGATTTGCCTACACAAATTGGCTACGATAGCAGCCATGAATTAGCAGATGGAGAAGTTGGTAAAGTTGGCGTTGCCATTGATAGTTTAGAAGATGTTGAAACACTTTTTGCTGGTATTAATTTAGAAGAAGTTAGTACATCAATGACGATTAACGCAAGTGGATTTATTTTATTAGCATTTTATGTTGCCTTAGCAAAAAAACAAGGAGCCGATTTAAAAAAGATTAGTGGAACCATACAAAACGATATTTTAAAGGAGTATGCTGCAAGAGGAACATACATTTATCCACCCAAACAAAGTATGCGTATTATTACCGATATTTTTGAGTGGTGTGCAAAAGAAGTTCCCAAATGGAATACTATTTCAATTAGTGGTTATCACATTAGAGAAGCTGGTAGCACAGCAGTACAAGAAATTGCTTTTACGCTAAGTAACGGTAAAGAATATGTGAAAGCAGCGCTAGAAAAAGGTTTAGCTATAAATGTTTTTGGCAAACGCCTCTCCTTTTTTTTTAATGCCCACAATAATTTATTTGAAGAAGTAGCAAAATTTAGGGCTGCAAGAAAAATGTGGGCAACCATTATGAAAGATTTAGGAGCAACCGACCCCAAAGCCATGATGCTACGCTTTCATACACAAACAGGTGGTAGCACACTTACAGCACAACAACCTCAAAATAATATTAGCCGTGTTACCATACAAACATTAGCTGCGGTATTGGGCGGCACACAAAGTTTACATACCAATGGTTTTGATGAAGCCCTTAGTTTACCTACCGAAGAGGCTGCTAGAATTGCATTACGTACACAACAAATTGTAGCTTTTGAAAGTGGTGTAGTTGATACTGTTGATCCCTTAGCTGGTAGTTATTTTATTGAAAACTTAACTGCCGAAGTGGAGGCAGAAGCTTGGAAACTAATTAACCAAATAGATGCAATGGGTGGCAGCGTTGCAGCCATTGAAGCAGGTTTTATGCAAGATGAAATTGCAAAAAGTGCTTATGAATATCAACGCAATATTGAAAGTGGGCAAAAAATAATTGTGGGTGTAAATAAATTTGAAGTAACAGAAAAAAATACAACTCCCGTTTTTAAAATAGATGACAGCATACAACAGTTACAAATTGAAAAGTTGAATAGGTTGAAAGAGAAAAGAGATAATGATAAAGCTATAGCTTGTTTAGGTGAGATAAATAAAATTGCACAAACTACCGAAAACCTTATGCCTGCTGTAGTTGAAGCCGTAGAAAATTATTGTACACTAGGAGAAATTGCTGATGAGTTAAGGAAAATTTTTGGAGAATATCGTTAACTGGTATAAATAAATTTATACCAAGTTTAGGTGATTTCATTTATGTAATTTACAATTTTGTACAAATCTGTACTACTGTCGTTCCAATTAATTTCAACATCTTTTTTAAACCAAGTAATTTGCCGTTTGGCATAATGCCTAGTATTTTGTTTTATTAATTCAACTGCACTGTCTAAAGAAATTTTATTTTCAAAATAATCAACTAATTCTTTGTAGCCAACTGTTTGTAAAGCGTTTAAATTTTTGTAGGGCAATAAACTTTCTACTTCTTCTAAAAGCCCCTCATTCATCATTACATCTACCCTATTATTTATTCGTTTATACAAATCTTCTCTTGGCATTTGCAAACCAATTTTTACAATTTTAAAAATTCTTTGTTGCTTTTGTTGTTGCTGAAAATTAATGATAGATGTACCTGTAAATTGAAGCACTTCTAAAGCCCTTATTAAACGTTGAGGATTTTTTATTTCGCCTTTTGCAAAATATTGTGAGTCTAACTTTTCAATTTTTTGTTGTAGCCATTCAATACCATTTTGTGTATAATTTTGGGTTATTTGGTTGCGTATTTCTAAAGGTATTATAGGAATATTATCAATCCCTTGGCAAAATGTTTTTACGTACAAACCAGTACCACCAACCATTACAGCAATATCATTTGTTGTAAATATCTCTTCTACTTTTTGTAATGCATATTTTTCAAATACGCCAGTATTTACTTCATTATGAATAGAGTGAGAGTTTATAAAATGATGATGAATAGTTTTTAGCTCTTGTAGCGAAGGTTTTGCAACACCAATAGTTAGCTCTTTAAAACATTGTCTACTATCTGCCGAAATTATTTGTGTGGTAAAGTGTTGAGCAAGTTGAATAGCAAATGCGGTTTTGCCAATGGCTGTAGGTCCAACAATTACAATGCAGGTTTTATTTTTTTGTGTAGATGATTTTGTATTCATTGTATTGAGTTTGTAAAGAACTCAATTATATTTTGCCCCTTATTCTACAAAATAACACAACTAAAATTAGTGTAATTCGTATTAATTGGTGTAATTAAAATCCTTCATTTTCCTCATTCGCTTCTTCCCCATCTTCACTTTCAATTGCATTGCCTTCATCATCTTCTTCGCTAAAGCCATCGCCAATTGCACCAGGTTGTAAATCGTATTTTTCTTCCATCTCGGCCAGGCGGCTATCAATCAATCCTTTTGTACCATATTGAGATGGTGCAATACCTTCGGTACGAACACAACAAGGATAAACTAATTTTTTATTTTCTTCCTTATCTACATTAATTAACTCCACCATAAAATGCCAAAACTTATTAAAATCGTATTCGTAAATAAAACGTTGATTAGGATTACTAACTTCCGATCCAATAACTGTATCAGCCATAATTAATGGCTCGGCTTTGTACGTTTTATCGTATTTTTCTAATGTAATTTCTTTACCTCTTAACCAATTATCATTACTTCTATAAAACGTTGCTTTGTGTTTACTATCAAATTCATAGGCTGTTAATACTGCACTATGCAAATCGAAAAAAGTTTGTGTGTGTTTAATAGCAATATCTCTGTAAATGCTATCATCTTCTTCCCAATAAATTCTAAATTTTAAAACTGCCATGGGGTAAAATTACGAATTAGGAATTAAGAATTAGGAATTAAGGGGTAAAATTCCTAATTCGTTAGCTTTTTTAAGCATAAATGCAAATGCTTTTTCATAAATATTCTCCACTTCCCCATCTAAAATTGCATTACGTATAGCCTCTTTAAGTATCCCTACATTTTTACTAGGCTTTAAATTAAACGTTTGCATAATTATTTCG
>JANNWD010000048.1:0-4218 GCA_031408315.1 Bacteroidota bacterium | reverse complement strand
ATACAAATAGAATTACGCTAAAGCAATAGATACAGGTCTTGCATCAGGGCAGGACCAACAACAACTCGGAGGTTAGTGCGAATTCCAAACGACAGTGCTAAAAAAACTACCGCTAACAGCTGTAGCCGTTGCACAACTCACTTTTTAAAAACTTAATCCGGTGGCAGCCGGATTTTTTGTTTCAGGATATTCCGGAGTGTCTCCTGTCTTTTCCTCTGGAGTGTTGTAATGATGATACATTTATAAGGAGGTGTTTAGAAGATGCCCGGAAAAAAAATAAATGAATGAGTTCTTTTCTTCATTTTTTTCCACTCTTTTCACCACTTGCATTTGTTGTTTGACTTTTCTGGTTTCGTATTTGAGCCATTTCTTGAGGTTATAAGCCGTGGCTGCCATG
Source organism: Bacteroidota bacterium (assembly GCA_031408315.1). Classification (GTDB taxonomy): domain Bacteria; phylum Bacteroidota; class Bacteroidia; order Chitinophagales; family Chitinophagaceae; genus Ferruginibacter. The sequence continues at coordinate 3,821 of JANNWD010000048.1, read as the reverse complement.
AGCATAAATTTCTTTGCTCCTTCTATTCCTCGTGTCCAGATTCTTCGCATGCCGGTAAAATTTATGAGTGTGCCAAGAACAGGTTCTACAGTGGAGCTTCTTAGTTTTTTCATTCGTTTGGCTTTGGCGGTTTGCAGGCGTTCGTGCATTTCGTCGTAATAGGGTTTGTCTACGCTGTCGGTAAATTTTTTCTCCCAACTGGTGCCGATACAGGCACTTCTTAAAGGGCATGTTCCACAATCTTTGCGGCTGCTTCGATATTCTCTGAAGGAATAACCTGCCCCATTTTTGGTTATCTTTTTAAACACTAATTTCTTTCCCTGAGAACAAGTGTATTCATCTTTTTCATTGTCATAACTAAATCCTTCTCTTGTATTTTTGTACTGACCGAAGTTGGGAATGTATCCAGTAATATTATTCTCTTTGAGAAAACGTAATGCAGTGCCACTCGAATAACCTGTATCGGCAAGAACTTCTTGAAGCTGTAACTCATTTTCTTCCAGATTCTCTTTTGTTTGTTTCACCAGTTCGGCAAGTGATTGGCTATCGCGCTTGTCACTAAAATCGGCCATCATATTGGTTATTACATGTGCTTTGGTATCTACACTAACCTGTGCTGAATAATTAAACTGACGTGGCTTTCCCGGCTTTACACTAATTCTTGCGTCAGGGTCGGTGGTGCTATAGTGCGTGTGGTTGCTTAAGAACTTTGCTCGGATGAGATTTCCGTGTTCATCCGTTTCACCTTGAGGTTTGCTGTTGTGACCCGGCTGATCTTTGTATTCTTTTTCTTTCCAGCGGTGATGCTGATTCACTTCTTTTTGCTTGCGGGAACTTACAGTTTGTTTTGTTTCATCATTCTCTTTGAGTTCGTCTGAATAAGTCACCGCATCTTCGAGCACTTCTTTTTCAGCAACAGAATCAAGACTTGCATTTGCTTTGATATAAGCGCTATCAACAGCCTGGCGTTTGCCAGATACCATTCCTTTGGCTACACACAATTTTAAAACTTCTTTAAATAAATCTTTGAAAATTTCTTCTCCGTAAAGTTGACGGGTACGGCTTAGTGTGCTGTGCCAAGGAAGTTCTTCGTCAATGTCGTAACCGATGAAGTATAAAATATCGAGTCGCATTTTTGAGTGGGAAATAATTTTGCGGTCGCTGTTTAGGTTCTCGAGATAACCCACCAAAATAAGTTTAAAGAAAACCACCGGGTCGATACTTGCTTGGCCTTCGCTGCCGTAATATTCGGATGTGGCTTTGTAAAGGTAACGCAGGTCGATGCTGTCTTTTAGTATGCGATAGAAATTATCTTCAGGTACTCGGTCAGAGAGTTGGAAGTGATTGAAAAGCTTTTCGCTGTAGTTCTTTTTGCCTTGCATGTTTGTAGAATTACGCAGGCAAAAATAAGTGAACAATGAAGGATATGAAGTTTTGTTTTTCATGTTTTATTCACATAGTTTTACAGTTGTGCAACAAGCACAGCGTGCAAGCAAAATGTTTTATTTTGGGCGGACTGTAGGTTTAATATCTGATTACCTCGCTCAAACTTCCTGCTGAAAATATTGCAATATGAATTTCGGTAAAGAATTTTTATAATTTTATTGCAATATTTTTTGCGAAACAGTCGTGCTACGAAGCCCAAAATAAAACAACTCTACTGCTAGCAAAGCGTTATCACCCATTCTAAAAAAAATGACGACAATTTGACAATCTAAAATCAGACAAATTATGAGGTATTTTAAGCTATTATTTTTGATATTCTGTTCCTGTAATTCTTTCGCAACAAACTATTACGTGAATCCATCAGGTAGTAATACAAATAATGGACTAACTTCAGTTACAGCATTTCAAACGCTGCAATATGCCGCAAATCAAACTTTGCCAGGAGATACAGTTTTTGCAATGAATGGAACATACACAAATTCATGGCCCGCGAGTGGTGTTTTAAATATTACTAACTCAGGGACTGCTAGTACTAGAATTGTTTACAAAAATTATCCAGGACATAGTCCATTAATAAAATTGTATGCAAATAATTGGGCTGGAATTGGAATAAATGGAGCTGATTACATCACAATTGATGGATTTACAATAGTAGGAAACAATGATTCAATTACTTTGGCGTATGCTGTAGCAGAACAGTTGAATACAAATAACCCAGCCACATCAGGAAATGGTATTGGAATTACGCGTGAGTACAACAATATCATTAACAAGCCACATCATACTATCATCCGGAACTGTACAATTTCAAAATGTGGAGGTGCTGGAATTTATGGGTATAGAGCAGATTATACAACAATAGAGAACAATACAATTTTTGAATGTGCTTGGTATGCACCCTATGGTAATAGCGGTATTTCTTTATATCAATGTTGGAATTCAGATTCCTTGTATATAACCAAGAATTATATAATTGGAAATACCTGTTATAGAAATGAAAACTACATTCCGTTTATTGCGGTTGGAAACATTACTGATGGAAATGGAATTATAATTGACGATGGTAGAAATACTCAGAATAGTTCAACACAAGGTGTTTATTTAGGAAAAACATATGTAGCCAATAACTTGATTTATGACAATGGTGGCAGAGGCATACACGTTTATTTAAGTGACAAAGTGGTAATAGTTAATAATACTTGTTATCAAAATTGTAAATCACCAGCCATTCAAGACGGAGAATATACTGCTTATAGTGCCGATAGCATTTCATTTATCAATAATATTGCGTTTCCACTATCAGGTATTCCGCCAATAGACAAATCAAATATGACCACAACCAATTTAACGGTTGACCACAATATATGGGCAACAAACTCAAGCATAGCAAATCCAATCGGTACTAATACAATAACTGGAAATCCCAATTTCATTTCGCCAAGTAACAATCCATCAATTGCAGACTTTCACTTGCAGGCTTCAAGTAATGCAATTAATGCAGGAATAAATTTAGGTGCACCATCAACAGACAAAGACGGTTCGATACGAACTTTACCGATAGATATTGGATGTTACGAATATCAGCTACCATTTAATGTTTTAGACAATTTGGTAGTAAATGACAAATTTAGTGTTTATCCTAATCCTGCTTCAAACAGCATTACGCTTCAAACTAATTTAGAAGAAAGTAAAGAATTTGAAATTTACATTTCCAATGTAAGCGGACAATTTAAATTGCAGAATCACTGGTATTCAAATAAAGGCTTTATAAGGATTGACATTGGAGCATTATCAACTGGAATTTATTTTATAAAAGTAGTTGACAAATCAAACAACTCTGTGACGACAAAAAAGTTTTTCAAACTAAACTTTTGAATCTATGAAAGCTGAATGTGAAGAAAGAACTAGTGCTAACAGCACATTTGCAATAGTTGGGGTTTAGTAATCCGAAGACAGTTTTCTCGTTAAACTAATTCACTGCAATTCGACGCAGACTGGTATCATTTGCTGACATTCAAACCGACCCAAATGTTTTTAAAATTTTCCTAGCACATTTTTAAAAAATAATTTTATGCCAACCTACATTGGCACATTTGCAAAACCGCACAAGCCGAAGCACAAACAAAGTTTTGTAAAAGAGCCAATTTTGCAGCCGCTCTATTTCTCCTTCTTATGTTTTGAAACTTTGGAATGTTCAACTCCAAATTCTTTCATAAGTTCCAGTCCATAATTTCTTATTGTATCAACTAACACAATTGCTCGTTGACCTCTTTTGGTTATGGAATACTCAACCTTTGGAGGCACAACTGGAAAAACCTCTCGGATAATAAATCCTTCTGCTTCCAAATCTCTTAATTGACTTGTACAGACAGAAC
>JANNWD010000047.1:0-4104 GCA_031408315.1 Bacteroidota bacterium | reverse complement strand
GTGCAAAGTCCGCCTACGCGGACTAATTAGCTAGTCCGCGTAGGCGGACTTCGTATCATTAGCAGCGACTTCAGTCGCTAGCTAACCAAACCAATTAGTTCGTAGGCTTACGAACCGATTTGCTCCATTGCGGTGACAATTCGCTGATAGTCTGCCATTTTCCCTTGCTGCTTGAATAGTGCTGCCGATTTTCGTAAATCTTCGATTGCCGTTTTCTTGTCGCCTAGTGCTAACTTCGCCACCCCGCGATTGGCATAGGCTTGAGCGAAGTTGGGTTTGAGGGCAATGGCGCGGTTAGCATCGGAGATCGCGCCTTGATTATCGCCGCTCTGGTATTTAGCAAACCCCCGCACGAAATAGCCTTCAGCGAGGTTGGGATTCAGTGCCAGAGCGCGGTTGCAGGCTTCGATCGAGCCTTTGTTATCGCCGAGTGCGAGTTTGGCAGCACCGATATTGCTATAAGCTTGAACGAGACTGGGTTTGAGGGCAATTGCGCGATTGGCATCCTCGATCGATACTTGATATTCCCCTAGCTTAAATTTAGCCAAACCTCGATTGAGATAGGCTTCTGCTAATTTAGGATTGAAGCTAAGTGCCCGATTGCAATCAGAGATCGCTCCTTTATCGTCGCCTAATTCTGACTTGGCAAGACAGCGATTAGAATAGGCTTGAGCGAAGTTGGGTTTGAGGGCAATTGCGCGAGTAGCATCTTCAAGTACTCCTCGATTATCGCCTAACTGAAACTTCGCCAGACTGCGATTGACATAAGCTTCGGGTAAGTTAGGATCGAGGCTAATCGCCCGATTGCTGTCTTCCATTGCACCTTTAGTATCGCCCAATTCCGCCCTAACGTAAGCCCGATTAGATTGAGCTTGAGCAAATTTAGGATTGATGGCGATACTTTTGTTGTAGTCTGATAATGCGCCTTGTCTATCGCTCAATTGAAATTTAGCAACGCCTCGAACATAGTACAGTCGCGCGTTGTTAGCATCGATCGCGTTCGCGGAGCGTTCCTGTAGGGAAATCGCTCGATCGGCATTCGCTAACATCCCCTGATAGTTGCCCTTACTCTCTTCTAACAGCGCAGCGGCGAGTAAATCTTCGACGGGTTTAGGTTTGACGGTGGCGACTTTTGTTGGTGTATAGCCGTTCACCCCGGCGGCGGTGGCGAGCTTAGCGAACGTATTAATTGTAATACCTAAATTGTATCCAGTCTTCACCCGCACGTTATCGTTGACAGTCGTTTGCAGCTTGGTATCGATATCCCCTTGTCCGTGAATGGCAATCAGTTCGCCGCGTTCGTTCCAGACTGGGCCGCCACTATAACCGGGTAAGGTATTATTACTATAAATTAGCGAGTAGCCTTTGCCCTGTTGTTTATTTTGGGGATTGGCAACCACATCTCCTTTGACGATCGAAAATACCGAGGTATTAATGGCGGTAGACAACGGAAAGCCAGATACATAAATCGTTTCGGTGGCTTCGACGCGATCGGAATTGTCGATTAATTTAGCAATTGGATAGTTTTTACTGCTAGTAAAGGTAACTACTGCCAAATCGACTTTATTCGGAAACAGTTTTGCTTTGCTAGTCTGATGTTTCGCATCGTCGGCGGTGACAATCTCGCAACCGCTCTTTTGAAAGTTATGCGCCACAGTCAGCACGCTGTAAGTGTTACCATCTTTGCGAATAATTACGCCAGAACCAAAGTCACAGCCAGTAATCTGTACGGTGGTTTGTCTGGCAATCCGTTGAATCTCCACTGGGGACAGAGCCGCAGCAGGCGAAACATAGCTAACGAGGGCAATGGTACCAAGCACAGCGGTTGGCAACAAGTAGTTTTTCATCTTCAGCAAAAATATCCAATCTTCAGCATATTATCATCTACGAACCGATCCGTTTAATTTCGGCAATAACTCTTTGATAGCTAGCGGTTTGTCGTTGCAGTTTAAATCGATTGGCAGCTTTTTTGAGATCGACGATCGCACCTTTTTTATCGCCAGTTTTAGCTTTAACTAAGCCACGATTGGCATAGGCTTTGGCATGATTGGGATCGATCGCGATCGCCCGATTGTAATCTTCGACCGCGCCTTTATTATCGCCAGTTTTAGCTTTAGCATTCCCACGATCGTTATAAGTTTCGGGATCTTTCGGGTTGAGCGCAATTGCCCGATTGAAACTAACGATCGCACCTTGAGGATCGCCCAGCTCGGATTTTGCCAGACCGAGATTGTAGTGAGCTTCGGTATAATTAGGATCGAGGGCGATCGCCTTATTGAAGTCTGCAAGTTCGCCCTTAGCGTCGCCTAGCATCGCCTTGACGGTGCCTCGACTTAGATATGCCTGGGGAAGCTTGGCATCAAGGGAAATCGCTTGGTTGAAGTCTTTTAATGCGTCTTTGGTAGCACCGAGCTTGGCTTTAGCATTGCCGCGATTGTAATATGCTTTGGCATCATTGGCATTAAGAGCGATGGCTTTGTCATAGTCCACGATCGCGCCTTTATTATCGCCCAAGTCAGATTTAGTCGTCCCGCGATTGTTATAAGCCGAAGCCTCATTCGGATCGAGCGCGATTGCTTGGTTGTAGTCGCCGATGGCATCTTTGTTACCCAGCATCGATTTAGCAACGCCGCGATTGTAATACAGTCGGGCATTCTGAGAGTCGATAAAAATCGCCCGATCCATATCGGCTAACATCCCCCGATAGTCGCCTTTGCGCTCTTTCTGTAAGGCACTAGCAATTAAATCGTCTACTGGCTTAGGTTTAACGGCAATCTGCGCGGTTGTATAACCGCTAATTCCGGCTGATGTAGCCAGTTTGGTAAAGGTATTAACCGTAATCCCCAAATTGTATCCAGTCTTGACTCGCACATTGGCATTCATCGTCGATTGCAGCTTGGTATCGACATCCCCCTGTCCGTGAACGGCAATCAACTCGCCGCGATCGTTCCAAACGGGGCCGCCACTGTGCCCTGGAAGCGTATTATTACTATAAATTAGCGAATAGCCTTTACCTTGTTGGGTGGTGCTATTACTGACAACATCCCCCTTGACAAAGGTAAAAACAGGCTGAGAAATCGCGCTAGATAACGGAAATCCAGATACATAAATCGGTTCGCCTGCAAAGATCCGATCGGAATTATCGACGAGTTTGGCAACTGGATAGTTTTTGTTACTAGTAAAGCTGACGACAGCTAAATCGACATTGTTAGAAAACACTTTTACCTGTGAAACTCGATACCTCTGTTCGTCTGGGGTGACAATTTCGCACCCGCTCTTCCTAACTACATGCGCCACCGTCAGCACGGTATAAGTATTGTTATTTTTTTGAATTATTACCCCAGATCCGACATCGCACCCAGTGACCTGGATGGTAACTTGTTTGGCAGTTTGCTGTACCTGCACTGGCGACAGAGCCACAGCAGGCGCAACAAAGCTGACTAAAGCAATCGTACCTAGTAAAGCAGTTGGCAACAAATAATTTTTCATGGTTAAGCGATCGAGCGGTTTTCGATACGCTTATTTTATCGCGATGTTACTGACGTTAACACCTAAAGCTTAAAGCCTGAAAAAGGAACCGCCCAAGACACGATTAGGTGTCTCAGGCGGAATGTGGTGTGAGGAGTGAACGGAAACATCAGCTTCCGTCGATCTTTATTGTAACAGCACCTCTAAAAGATTGGGGAGGCTAATTTTGCGGAAATAGCGATCCTAATCTAAAAAACGATCTCGATAGATGAGTTAACAGACTTCAGATCCAGCAATACTTTTCTAATCCTGTCTTGTCGCGCTTTTCTTGAAAAGGTGCTTCACTTGCTCCAGTTGGGTCGGATGGGTTACCCCTCCGCGACCCATACCCAAGCAGCGGCTCACCACTCTATTTGCCCATACCCAACTGTTGCGCTTTCTGATATACTTTGCCTTCTGTGAGCAACGAGGGAGCAATCACAACCTCAACTTTCTGCATTTCCCCAATCGTTCTGGCACCCAGGGTACCCATACTAGTTTTGAGCGCACCTAACAGATTATGAGTACCATCATCTAATTTAGCTGGCCCAGTGAGAATTTGTTCTAGAGTGCCAGTGGTACCGACTTTAATTCGCG
>JANNWD010000046.1:0-1760 GCA_031408315.1 Bacteroidota bacterium | reverse complement strand
GGTGGGGCAGAATCGAACCTGACCGAAGACAGCGGCCAGTGACTTGAGGGCAGAGAGGCCGCCCGATGCGGTTGCGGGGAAGAATTTGAAGCGGGTCAGCCCCATGTCGAGGCCGCGCATGATATCACCGGCATTCGCTGTGCCGGGCAGAAAAGGGATGCCGCTACTCACAGCCGCCTTGCCGAGCGGTTCTGTGAGGCCGGGGCTGACGATGAACTTTGCGCCGGCCGCAATGCTGGCGTCGAGATCGGTGGGATTGAGGACAGTGCCTGCGCCGACAATCGCGCCTTCTACCTTTGCCATTTCGGCAATGACGTCGAGCGCAGCGGGGGTACGCAGGGTCACTTCGAGAACTGTGAGGCCACCGCGGACAAGAGCTTCGGCGATTGGGCGGGCGTGCGCAACATCGTCGATAACAAGCACAGGGATGACCGGTGCAGTGCGCATGATGTCGTCGATGGTCATAGGGTGTGCTCCGTGGCGAAAGCGGCTGCGGCACCATAAAGGCCGGGTTGGTCGAGTGTGATGAGTTTGACGGGGATCGCGGCCATCATCGCTTCGAAGCGGCCTTTGGCGGCGAAGCGTTGGGCAAACCCCGATTGCGGGAGGTGTCCGGCGATGCGCGCGCCAAGACCACCGGCAATGACGACCGCATTTGCGCCTTGTGCCAGCGCAAGATCGCCCGCGACCGAACCAAGGCTCATGCAGAAACGGTCGAGGGCGGCAACGGCGAGGCTGTCACTGCCGTCGAGGGCGGCAGTCCAGAGGGCTTTGTCGTCTTCATAATCGGGCGACCGGTTTTCGATGCGAGCAAAGGCTTCGTAAATGCCGCGTAGACCGGGGCCAGACACGACACGCTCGACCGAAACGCGGCGGTAGCGCTTGCGCAGTGTTTCGAGCAGGCCGTCCTCAAAGGCGTCGAGTGGGGCGAAATCGAGATGCCCCCCTTCGGTTGCGCTGACATGGTAGCCGGCTTTGTGGCGGAGGATGTGGGCAACACCGAGGCCTGTGCCGGGCCCGACGATTGTCGTGACGCCCGTTTCGGGGAACGGACTATCCGGGCCGCAGATGTGCGTGAAGTTCTCCGCTTTGGCTTGGGCGACTGCATGACCGACGGCGCCGAAATCATTGACCAGCGAGAAGTCATCGACGTGGAGCCGTTCCTTGATCAGCGCAGGCCGGATGGCCCAGTGGCTGTTGGTCAGTTGCAATACTTCACCGCCGACGGGACCGGCGAATGCAATGGCGGCGGCCGGGGGCAGGGGGTGACTTTGTTGGGCGCCGAAGGCTTCCCACGCGGTTTGAAAACTGGCGTGTTCGGCGGTTTTCAGCGTGACAGGTTCGGCGAGGGATTGCACGCGGCCGTCCGCAACATCTGCGAGGGCAAAGCGGGCGTGGGTGCCGCCGATGTCGACGGCGACGACTTGGGTCACAATCCCGCCGATGCCAGCATCGCCGATGCCCCCTTTTCGGCATCATCCGAACCGTGGCGCATGAATGCGAAGAGTTCACGACCAACCCCGAGGTGTGCAGGCGGGCAGAGGGTGGGTTCTCGGGTGGATAGGTCGGCTGTCGTGCTCAACGTGCCCGCGACGGCATCGACGCGGATGATGTCGCCGTCCTGTAGATAAGCGAGCGCGCCGCCGAGACCGGCTTCGGGGATTGCGTGGATCGCGGCGGGAACTTTACCCGATGCGCCCGACATGCGGCCATCGGTCACGAGCGCGACTTTGAAACCTTTATCTTGCAACACGCCCAAC
>JANNWD010000045.1:0-5618 GCA_031408315.1 Bacteroidota bacterium | reverse complement strand
AAATGAACGGCTTAAAAAGGAAATGCAGCAAGTTTTAGAAAAAGAAAAACATTTGCAAGAAGTTGAAAAATTAAAACATCAAAATAAAATAAGTGAAGATAAATTGCTGTATTTAAAAGATATGGAACGCCGCCTCAAAGCAATGGTTATGGAGTGGCGAAAAGCCGAGGATAAAGATAAAGTGGTAAAAATGATACATGCCCTTTTATTTAACCAAAAGGAAAAACTAGTAGCTGAAAAACAGCAAAAAAAATTATACGAAAAGTTTATAGAAATAGGCGGAGATATTAAAATTGGTGCAAAAGTGCAAATGAAACAAAACCGCCAAGTAGGAATTGTAAAAGAAATTAAAGGTAAAAAAGCAGTGTTGCAAGTGGGTGTAATGCCTATTACGGTTGATTTACAGGATTTAGTGGTAGTAAAAGATAAACAGGCTGAGTAAAATTACGTTAAGGTATAAATAATAGATAAACTCAAATTAGGATTTAAATAATCCTTTTATTTTGGTAATAAAAATTTCTTTTTTTCTACGGCTTACCTCCAATAATTTTCCATTACACATAGTTACAAAGCCGCCTTCTCCTTTATGATACTCTTTTATATGTTCCAAATTAATTAATGTGGACTTATGAATGCGAAAAAAATTATTATCCTGTAACATTAGCTCATAGTCTAACAATGGTCTAGAAACAAGTGTTTTTCTACCGTCTTTAAAATGAATATAAGTGTAAGTATTTTCTGCTTCACAGTACACAATTTCACTTAGCCGTACTAACTGAAATCCCTTTATACTTGGTATGCATAATTGCATTTCTTGCTGCCCTGCTTGTTGCTTCATATTATGTAAAAAAGCGTCTACTTGATTATTAGCTGTTTTTTGATATATACGCTTTGAAGCATTAGATACAGCCGTTATCAATTGCTGTTCTTCCACAGGTTTTTGTAAATAATCTACAGCAGCTAACCTAATTGCCTGTAAAATATATTTATCATGTGCGGTAACAAAAATTACTTCAAAATTTACGTCATCCAACTCTTTTAAAAACTCAATTCCATTTTTAACAGGCATGGCAACATCCAAAAAAACAAGATCAGGCTTCAATAATAAAGTTTGTTTGCTGGCCTCAGCCACATTTTCACACTCTGCTATTACATCTATTGTAGGGCAATAGAGTTCAAGTAGTTTTCTTAATGTTTTTCTACTTAATTTTTCGTCATCTACTATTATTGTCTTTATCATTAGTAAGCGTAATTCAATGGTAGATAAAATTTGATACTAGTACCCTCTGTAATTTCTGGAAAGGATTTTATAGAAAGTATGGGCTGGTTGCTTATATTGGCACTCCCTTTAAAAATTAGGTCTAACCTAGATTTTATAACCGTCATTGAGTGAGAAAGCTTATCAGGCTCATTTATATTCTTTTTAATGCCAGTGCCATTATCTTTTATGTGAATCGCTAGCAAATTATTCTCTATTTCAATCAACACTTTTATATGAGGGTTACTTATTGATTTTAACTCGGCATGTTTAATTGCATTTTCTATAAAAGGTTGTATCATCATTGGGGGTAATAAAGTACCCTCTGCATCTTTTGTAACATCTACTTCAAAACTTAAGTTATTGCCAAACGCTGCTTTCTCAAATTCAATATATTTTTTTAAATAGTTTACCTCTTCATCAACAGGTATATCGTCTTTTTCTGCATTGGCAAATGTTTTACGCATTAATTGTGCTAGCGATTGAATTTGTGTGTTTGCTTTTTGCTTTTCCTCGGTTAACACAAGGCCTTGTATATTGTGCAAGGCGTTATATACAAAGTGAGGGTTCATTTGACTTTGAAACTGGGCTATTTGTTTTGCTTGTTTACTTAGCTGCAAGGCTTGCTCTTTTATTTGCTCACTTTTATCTTGCAGTGCAGTATATGCTTTTTTCTTAGCAGCTATATTTCTGTATAAAATAAAAGTAAGCAACCCAAGTATTGATAAACCGCCAACCAAATAATTTCGGGTACGTTTTTGGTTACTTATTTGCTTTTCTTGAAGCAAAGATTCTTGTTTGCTTAATTGTATTTGCTGAGAATCGGCTTTAGCTTGTAATGTTTTTTTGCTGATTTCATCATTTTGTCTTCCTATTTCTAGCTCTTGTACTAATTTTTGTTGTACTAATAATTGTATTTCATTTTCCTTTTTTTGTGCTTCAAGTAAATTTCCATCTATAATTGATTTTTGTTTTTCTATTTCTAATTGCCTTATTTTTTCATTGGTAAGCAGTAATGCCATTTCATTCTCAATTTTTTTTGCTTCAATTTCCTTAATAGTTTGGTCGGCTTTTAGTTTGGTTATCTCTTTATCTTTTAAGGCTTGTTGGTATTTAGTTTCCAGTTCTGCTATGGTAGCAAATCTTTCTTTATTTTCTACCGAATCTTTTAGCGATGTATATTTCATTTGCCATTTATAGGCATTTTCAAAGTTGCCAATTGCCTGATATGATTTAGCTAATGAACCATAAATTTCATGCTCAAAATTTGGGTCGGGAAATTCTTTTATTACTTCTAATGCTTTGTGTGCATATTCAACAGCTTCTTTGTACTTTTTTTGTATTCTGTATATTTCTGCAAAGTTGCCGTAGAAATTGGCTCCATATTCTTCCCAACCAGGTACCGATAAATACTGTTCGGCTTTCTTCATGTACTGTTCGGCTTTTGCGTATTCTTTCAGCAAATTATAATTTGTGCCAATACCAATATTTCCTTTAATAAGAATAGCTGTATCCTTTCTTGGTTCTGCTACTTCAAGTGCCAGATTCATATAGCGAATTACTTCATCATATTTCGGAGATGGGGAGTTCTCTGTTTGTGCAACAATAACATTGGCAATATTTAAATAATTGGCAGCCAATGCCGCTTTAAAATCGTTTTTCTTTGAAACTTCTGTTACCTTATTAAAATAAGTAAGAGCCTTGTCGTATTGCTGATTATAAAAATAATAACTGCCCAGGCCGATGCCAGCATTATTTTCTATATATGCATACCCAATACTATTTGAAAATTCTAATGCTTTTATGTACCACTCCACAGCTTTATCATTACTACCGTTTCCTTGGTATGCAACCCCTTTCCAGTAGTAGGCATTGGCTGTCATTTGTTCAAATCCCTTTTGTGCTTTTGATACTGTTGCCAGCCAATCCAGTATTACATGTTTTGCTTCTGTATTATTTGTTTGCAACCTACTTACCGCCAACACAAGATATTTTTTCATGGTAGCCCCATCAGTTGCTTCGGTAGCCAACACTTTTTTTAGCGAATCAATTTTTATTGTACTCTGTGCTCTTATCACTGTGCTTATTGTAATAAAAAGCAAAGAAAAAATTATGGTGCAAAAACTCTTCATAATTAACTAAATATGAGTTTAAAGCTAATGAATAAATATAATATTTTGAGCTTATTTAAATGACTTGCCAAATACTGTTTCAATGCAGCCTAATACCAGTGCTTAACTACCGTTAACTGTTTTTAACTGACAATCATTTTACATTTATACCAATAATTATATTTTGTGCATGAATAAAAAATTAAAAATGCTCCGTTTTTTGTTTTTCTGTTTCCTGATATTAAGTAAAGTTTCTTTAGCTCAAAGTAATACTAAAGTTATTTTACCTAAGCCAGCTTACCCAAGATTATTTAATGATGATAGGGCATTTGCTTACTACCATAGCGAATGGCGAAGGCTTGAAAACAAACTTATAAATCACTATAAAACTACTGGGAATCAAATTGTTTTAATTATTACTTCTTCCTTAGAAAATCACTCCATTGAAGATGTAGCCAATGAAACTTTTCGTAACTGGGGTATTGGTGATAAAAAAGAAAATACAGGTTTATTGGTTTTAATTACAAGAAAAGAAATGCAAATTAATATAACCACTGGTTATGGCTTAGAAAGCAAAGTAACTGATTTAGAGTCGGGTGAATTAATTAGAGAAATACTTAAACCCGGGCTTGACAGTTTTAATTTTCAACTACCGCCAATGCATATTCATAAAGGCTATTTACCCACTATTGAAAGTGCAATTGACAGACTCATTTCTCTTACCAAACAAAAAAATATAGCAGCATTAAATGGCATTGTTGAAAATAAAAAAGCCAAACGGAGACATGTAAAATATACTATTCTTCTAATTTTTGGATGCACTGCTTCACTTATTTTTTTAATTAGTAAAGCCCAACGCTTACTCAATAAAATAAAATAGTAAAATTTAAATTGATAACAAATGAAAAATAAAAATAAACAAACCATGGCAAGCCAGTATGGCTATCCTGCCCTGGTAATTGCAATTGTACTTTTACTTACAATTTTATTAAAATGGCGGTGGCTGTATTTAATTATTACAATTAGCTTATTATTTATTAGATGGATTTATAATCTTCCTTCGCCTAAACTAAAGGCCGAAACTATAGCCTTTAATAAAGAATGGGATGCCAACAGAAAAAAAATGAAAGAGGATTATAAGGAAAAGAAAAAACTACTGGGTAGTGAAAAACAATATGTAAATTTTGAAGCCTACTGGACAAAATATATTGAGCTTGGATTAGATAAGCTGGAAAAAGAATTAAAAGTAGGTGCATTTGCTAGCACAACTGTTGCCACAAAAAAAGAATATACGGTAAAGGAGTTATTGTATGATGTTTTTTTGGGTACTACAGAAACAGAGAAAAAAAGGTCTTTCTCATCTACTAACAATAATGGCTACAATGGTGAAAGCACCAGTGGCCAAAGCAGTAAAGACTATGGTGGTGGTAGTAGTGGTGGTGGTGGTGCTTCTTCATAAAAAAGCCCTTTTGCATAGTTAAAGCCGCCGTTACCTATTTTATCATTTTTTTTTATGTGCCATTGTTATTGCTTCGTAAAAAAATAATATGAGATTTTATCTTCTCTTCCTTATTATTATGAGCAATAATTCTATAGCACAAGTATCTCCACCAATAGGGCCACCTGTGGCTGGTGTGGCAGATATTTCTTTAAAAAAAATTAAGTTTAGTCATATCCGTAACATGATAGAGTTAGGACTTAGCAAAGTTGTTGCAGACGCAAATAACCATATCAATACTGCTGCAGCAACGTCTAATATTAAGGCAACACTTTTATATCGTATTGACTCTATGCTGCCAATATATACACCAACTGAGTACACCGACTATCCAAACTCAATGACAGTGCAGTTAAAAATGCAGATAGTTTACATGTTATCAAAAAATAGTTATTTAGGAGTGAAATATCCTTTGCAAAAATTTCATCAACAAATTGTAGTAACAGCAAGCTGCTTTGATTGGCATACCGATTTAGGTGAAAGTAACTTTACTTATACTGTTCAAAAGTTGGCTATTAATGATACAAGTGCTGAACATAAAGGAGTAAATATTACTACGAATAATTCTATTAATTCTTCCATAAATAACAACTTGCACAAAGCACTAAGTGTAAGTTTTTTTATTGATAACACTATCCTGGCTTACATCAATAACAACTTGCCCAAAATATTGAGTAAAGGTGTAGATATAGGAGAATTACCCATTAAAAATGAATCTTGCAACTGCTTAAGTTTTAAAAAAGGAACAGCA
>JANNWD010000044.1:0-3000 GCA_031408315.1 Bacteroidota bacterium | reverse complement strand
CTAACTTTGTAAAAATACAAAAAATTTTAACTAATGTCCATTCCCAATCGATGAAATTATTTCATCTCCTTCGTTTACATTAGCTACTAACTCTCTTTTAACATCTTTTTTAGAAATTAAGAACAAGCCAAAAAATGTAACCAATCCATTAATTATTAAAATTTCTATTCCAAATTTAAAACCATGAAATATTTTTTCTGACAATGATTTTAAATTTAAAGCTGTAGTTTCCGATAATCCAAACCTTGTAACAAACCAATCTGGATTATTAACTAAATCTATACCTAAAATAATCATTGGCGATAATAGGCAAACTATTAATGCATACTTATCAATAATTTTTCGTTTAGTTAAAATTCCAAAAGCAAATAAGCCTAGTAATGGCCCGTAAGTATAACCAGCAACTTTTAAGATAACATCTATTATCGATTTATCATCTATCCACTTAAATAACATTACTAACAAAAAGAAAATGATAGCAAATGTTAAATGAACAGCTAAACGCTTTTTCTTTTTTTGTGCTTCATCTAAATCCGTTCTTTTTTTAAGCCCTAAAATATCTATACAAAAAGATGAGGTTAATGCGGTTAAAGCCCCATCGGCACTTGGGAATAAGGCAGAAATTAATCCTATAATAAATATTACAGAAATGCCAGCAGATAAGGTATCGCCTAACGCTACAGCAGGAAACAAATCATCTCCTTTAAAATTCAACCCATTTTTAGCAGCATATAAATACAATAAGCCACCCATTAATAAAAACAGAAAATTAACAACAAGTAAAACTGTACTAAGGGTTAATACATTTTTTTGAGAATCTTTTAAAGTACGTACGCTAATGTTTTTTTGCATCATCTCTTGGTCAAGCCCTGTCATGGCTACTGTAATAAAAGCACCACCAATTATTTGTTTTAAAAAAAATCCTGGTGCATTAGCATCGGTATTAAATAGTTTAGTCATCCCATTATTACCTAATTCACCAAGTGCAGAGCCTAAGCCTAAATTTAATTTACTCATTATAGCAATGATGCAAACAATTAATCCCAATAACATAAAGGTTGTTTGCAGCATATCGGTATATACAATTGTTTTTACGCCACCTTCGAAAGTGTATAATAAAATCAATACTAAAATTACTAACGCAGTTACCCAAAAAGGAATACCCATTTTATTTAAAATAAATAGTTGCAAAATATTTACTACTAAATACATTCTTGCAGTTGCTCCCAAAGCTCTTGAAACTATAAAAAACATAGCCCCAGTTTTGTACGAAACTGGTCCAAACCTTTTTTCTAAATAATTATATATAGAAGTAAGATTTAATCGATAATAAAGTGGTAATAAAATGTAAGCTATAATTAAATAGCCGATGAAATACCCCAACACCACTTGATAATATTGAAAACCGCCTTTACCTACAGTACCCGGTACACTCACAAACGTAACCCCACTAAGGCTTGTACCAATCATTCCAAAGGCAACCAACATCCAATTACTATTTCTATTACCAATAAAAAAACTATCGTTATTGCTACCCCTACTGGTAAAATAAGCAACTACCAAAAGCAATAGAAAATATCCAATTACAAAAGAGAAAAGAAATAATGGCGACATCGTAATTAAAAATTAATACTTAAAAATGAAAAAATAAAAATGTATTGTATACTTTTATTTTTTAAACAACAATTCAAGATACAAATAAAATTATGATAAAATCAATAGCTGTTTTTTGTGGTAGCAAAAGTGGTACAAATCCTTTGTTTGAAGAGCATGCAAAGCAATTAGGTTATTTATTGGCACAAAAAAATATTACGCTAATTTATGGGGGCGGAAATAAAGGACTAATGGGAGCAGTAGCCAATGCTGTAATGGAAAAAAGTGGAAATGTTATTGGTATAATTCCTCAACTATTAACCGATAGAGAACATAGCCATAAAGGAATTAGTGAATTAGTAATTGTTGAGAATATGCACATTCGCAAACAACTACTTTACGAAAAATGCGACGCTGCAATTATTTTACCCGGAGGCTTTGGAACATTAGATGAGTTATACGAAATGCTTACGTGGAATCAGTTAAGCATACATAACAAGCAAATTTTTATTTTAAATACAGATGGATTTTATGATAATTTATTAGCTCACAATACCACCATGCAACAACAAGGTTTTTTGTATGATAAAATTGAAGACAGGATAATTGTTTTAGAAACACCTGAGCAACTGTTGCAACACATTGCCTTTTAATTACTCTATTCCTCCTTTTTTAAATAAAGGTATTTGAATACCAGCTCTTATTATTGGTTGCATACGTATTGATCCATCTTGTAAAACTTCAGTGTAGGGTGAGTATTTGTTTTTTGTTACATCAACCATTACTGAGATATAATAAAAAAAATCTCTCATTTCTTCTCTATCGCTTGCATAACCTGCACCCAGTAAAACGCTGTTCGATTCTACTTTAAATTTTTCTATAACCCCTCCCGAATTGGCAGGTGGTATATACTTTAACGAAATAAAATTATGCTCAACTCCAGCATGCAAAAAAACCATTTTAACAGGAAAAATTCTTAGAAAAGCACCCGGCCCATAAACCCATTGGCGGTATTTTGCACCAGTAAAATCTCTTTCGCCAGCATAAGTCAAATTAGCTACTATTCCAAAATCTAAAAATCTATTAATGCTATAACCAAAATATGGGTTTATACCTAATACAGTTGAACCATTAAAAAAAGAAGCTGTTGCACTTCCACCAGCAAATAAGTTTTCTTTTTTAAAACCGCCTTTTTTTTCTTCCTCATCATCCTTTTGACAAAAGGCAAAATTGATAGTACTTAACAGTGTAACGATTAAAATTATTTTTTTCATTTTTATTAGATGTTTATTTGAGATACAAGTTTAATTTTTACATTTTTTTATTTCACACAAAGAAACAAAGATTACAAAGCACACAAAGAAAAATAATATTTTTTAAGAATCAAAAATTTTTCCTTTATTTGAA
>JANNWD010000043.1:0-2290 GCA_031408315.1 Bacteroidota bacterium | reverse complement strand
TTCTATTTGTGGGAACAGATTCTCACCAATAAGATGGGGCTTGGCGTTCGTCCATTGAGTACTCAAGAACTATGGGCAGATCTGTGGGCGCGGGTAAATAATACTCCCGCTCCACCTGTACCCCAGCGGATATTTTTCAATGGTAAAACAGCAACCCAAAATATCTATCGTCCGCTCCATCCCTTATCGATTTTAATTAACGAAGAATCTAGCCTACCCACCGCAGATTATCGGTGGATTCGGACTAAGGGTAAATTTATCGGCGTGATGTCGATGTTAGATCAACCAGATGAATGGAGTGACAAATTAGACGCGATCAATTACCTCTGGAATAAGTTGGGTGAAGATAGTGTTTATGATATCGAACACATCGCTCAAGTTACTAAAGTCAATCAAGGTGTCAGTCGGAAAAAGCTCAAAGATCTCACTGATGAGGAGATTTATAAAGCCAGTAAAGCTGCGGCAGAAGGCGATATTAACGTGGCTGCAAGTATGAACGCCGAGGAAGCAATTGAGGCTCAACAGGTTTTACACAAGGGTGGTGTCGAGCTAGCGATGTCATCGACATTTCTCGTCCATCGCAACACGGTAGAAGAGTTAGATCGGGCTTGTGATTATCTCAAATCCCTATTTCTCTATCCGGCTCACTTGCATCGCGAATATACCTACACTTGGTGGACGTGGTTGCAAACTTTCCCTGTTGCTTGGGATATGTCGCTTTCTCGTCCTTTCGCTAGAGAGGGCAAGGTTTTTACTAATTATGTACCTGGAACTGTCTCACTGGCTTTGATTAATACCTATGACAAAGGTGGTTTCGAGTTAATTTCCAACGATGGCGGCGTACCGCTGTATATCGATATTATCAATAATCACCATCATATTCTGTGGATTGCCACGACTAGAGGTGGTAAATCGGTGGCAATTACGGGGATGCTCAACGGTATTTTAGCCAACAATATCCCTGTCACAATTATCGACTGTCCACCCACAAAGGAAGCCTCTACTTTCCGCGATTACTCGCAGCTATTGGGTGGAGCTTTCTTTGATGTGGGTTCGGAGTCGAGCAATATTTTTGAGGTGCCCAATCTCGCCCATCTATCTGAAGCAGACAGGGAAGATCGTCGCAAGGATGCTCAAGAATCGTTACTCGAAATCCTCCAAATGTTGGTAACTGGTTCTAATCCTGATGCGTTCGAGCCAATGTTTAGGGATTTAATCAGATCTTTACTCACGCTAATTCTCACCAAGTTCTTTGCCGCTAGGGAGATTCAATCTCGCTATGTTGCGGCTATCAGTGGGGGAATTGGTAGCGACGCATGGCAAAAGTACCCAGTGCTAGCAGACTTCATCGGTTTCTGCTCACCGGAAAGAGTCAATATTACCGAGCCAGAACAACTCAAAGCTTTGAGTTATATCGTCACTAAATTGCGCTCTTGGACGCAAAGCCGGACAGGACAAGCTTTTTGTCGTCCTTCCACGTTTAAAACCGATGCCCAATTATTCGTGATGGCAATTCGAGGGGTAGCCAATGCGGAGGATATGGCGATATTGGCGACGGTTACTTATGCGACGGCAATCCGGCGAGCTTATAGTAATCCTAAATCGGTACTATTTCTAGATGAAGCTGCTGCTCTACTCAAATTTCCGGCGTTAGCTTTAATGATTGGGAGACTGTTGGCAATTGCAGCGAAGGCAGGAATTAGAGTGATGTTAGCCGCTCAAGAAGTTCACTCGATTAAAACCTGCGCTGGTGGCGAACAAATCCTGGCGAACTGCGATATCAAATTAGTCGGACGTATCCAACCAGAATCGGTAGATACGATTGCCGAAGTTATGAAAATTCCGGTGGAGTTACTCGCTCCCAATCTCACCGAAGCTTACGTTCCCAATCGCGGCTGGGGTTACTCTAACTGGTTGATGTTAGATGGACGAAGTTTTACCTGGGTGAGGATTTATGCTAGCTCCGGCACCCTTACCGCCGTTGTCAACAACGTTCATGAAGTCGAACGGCGGCAAGCACTACTAGAGCAAGCCGAGCATCCAATCGTTGGATTAGCTCAGTACGCTTCGGAATTATTACCATAAGTGCGCTTCGCGCAGGGTGTGGGGTATGGGGTGTCGGGTGTCGGGTGTCGGGAATGCGGGGAGGTGTGTGGGGTGTCGGGTGTGGGATACTCCGCCTTTTCCCCTTTCCCCCCAACACCCGACACCCGACACCCTACACCGTAGTCACGGCTTGATTTCGGCGGGTCTATTTCTCTGCGTGTTTGCCCCCGACCCCCGACCCCCG
>JANNWD010000042.1:0-1543 GCA_031408315.1 Bacteroidota bacterium | reverse complement strand
GCCTGCTTTGCCAAGGCCTTTCGCCATCGCCAGGCCGAGGCCGCCATTTCCGCCGGTTACCAAGGCGACATGGCCGCCGAGATCAAAAATTTGCCTTGTCATCTTGCTCGTTTCCCCGTCATTGTCCGGCCTGTTTGTGATGCATTTCCAGACCGGTCGCCCAGCGCCGCTGAAATCCTCGCCAATACTTGTCCTGTTTGGGCCCGGCTGTGGCTCCATTGAGTTGCTCGCCGAATGAGGTCGGCCATTCGGCGCTGTTGGAATCGACCGTCGGGACATCCAGATAGGCGCGTTTGTCCGTCTCACCCTTTAGGGTCAGGTCCAGGAATGCGGTGACGAAATGTTGGTTGATGGCGTTGAGCCGATCACTGCGCCACACTGGTTCCTTGAGGAATTCGGCGGCCATGAAGGGATCTTTCTCGCCAAGCGCGAACTCATTGCCGACGATATTGTGGCGCGCTTCCCGGTAAACCAGCATATAACGCTCGGCCCCGGTCATGTTGTTGTAAAGCCAGGAAACGCCGTCCTTGAAATTCACCACATCATCCTGATTGCCGACGACCATCAGGACCGGAAGCTTGACCTTGGCCAGCCCCGCTTCGTCCCAGGCCCGACTGTCAGGCTGGCCGCCCCACGGCGAGAACACGATCAGGGACTTGATTGGCGCCACTTGCGCTTCAGCAATTTGCAAAGATTTCTCGGCTGCCTGCGGGATTTTTGAAAGAGGACCTGCATCAAACCGATAAGGCGCACCCGCCGTACCGATCGCCCCGTATGCGCCCATCGAATAGCCGATGAGGCCAATGTTCTGCAGATCAATCAGATCGAAATATGATACCTTGCGTATGCGCACATCGGCCGAGATCTGAGTCAGGACCTGACGCTGATCCAGGGTCCGGTCCACCAGCACATTGCCGAACGAAATCAGGAACGACGTGACGCTGTCGGCCATTGCATCGTCATGTTCGATCGCGGCAACGACATAGCCTTGCGATGCGATATGCTCGGCGAGATTGCTGAATTGGGTGCTCCATCCACCATAGCCGTGCGACATCAGCACGAGCGGAAACTTCTTCCCCGCCAGTGGCTTGGCATCTCGAAAGGCGATTCCCTGGCTGGCAACCGGCAACGGCGATTTGCCGGGAAACTGCATGACATGGTCGTATCGGACCGGCCGCCCCTGCGCCGACGACGCGTCGGCAGGGTACCAATAGCGGACCGTTAGCGCGCGATCAGAGGCGTCAAGATTTCCCGTCACCGCACTCATGCCCGTAATTCTGCCTCGATCGGGTAAGATCATTTGCGCAACAGTGGTACCCAGCCGATATGGCCCGCCGCGGCCTAGCTCGGGCGATTCGCCGGGATGGCCTTCATGGACCGTTGGAGAAATCACGTAGGCTGCCATTGCACCTCCAGCGGCGAGCAAGGTCGCCAATCCAAACATGAGCCGCTTCAATTTCATGGTGCCGAACCCTCCAGATCAATAGGCGGATAGCCCCTGGGCACGAAGTATGTGGGGATGGATCGCCACATTGCACACCGG
>JANNWD010000041.1:0-13457 GCA_031408315.1 Bacteroidota bacterium | reverse complement strand
GTTACCACCCTCAATTAGGTTTTTCGCCTGGTATTATGTTGTTAACAAATTTTGGAAAAGATAAAAACACACAATAATTTTTTGAAACAAACATTTAAAACTTTAATCAACATCGTTGTAAATATAATTTAATTAATTTTTTACTTTTTAGTAAAAAGAAAAAAATGAATCTCACTTGTACTACATACTATTATTCAACTTTCTCTGTAAAATCGAAGGTTCTTTCCTGGGCTATTAATAAAAGTAGGTTGCTTTATTTCAAAGCCATCTTTCTTTTCCCTCTCCTTCGGAGAGGGGTTGGGGTGAGGCTTTTTTTTACCCTTTGCCTATTTCCTATTGCCACGTTCTCCCAAACTCCCGAAACCCCTACCAACACTACCGAACAGCAAATAGAAAATATTACCGCCAATAATGAAGATACTGAAACTGAAGATGATAGTTACTTACAACAAATGCAACAATTTGTAAAAAATCCAGTAAATATAAATACTGCCGATGAAGCACAATTGAAAGAACTTGTTGCATTATCGCCAATTCAAATAAGTAATATCATTTCGTACAGAAATTTAATGGGAAATTTTATTTCCATTTACGAATTACAAGCCGTACCAAGTATGGATGTAGAAACGTTACAAAAAATTCGTTTATACATTACAGCTAGTGTTGAGCAAAATATAGTTAATTCTATTGCAGAAAGATTAAAAGGAGGGGAACATACCTTTTTAGTAAGAGCTACACAAGTACTTGAAAAATCAAAAGGTTTTTTATTAGATTCTTCTCAAGCTACTAATTTTTACCCCGGCAGTCAACAGCGTATATTTGTAAGGTATAGGTACAATTATAAAAATTTATTACAGTACGGAGTACTTGGCGAAAAAGATGCTGGTGAGCAATTTTTTAAAGGGAGTCAAAAGCAGGGCTTCGATTTTTATTCGGCACATTTTTTTGCCAGAAATATCGGTATTATAAAATCACTAGCCCTTGGCGATTTTACAGTAAATATGGGGCAAGGTTTAACTCAATGGCAAAGCCTAGCTTTTAAAAAAAGTGCTGATGTAGTCAATATAAAAAGACAGGCATCTATTTTACGACCATACAATTCAGCAGGTGAAATAAATTTTCATAGAGGTGTAGGTGTTACAATTGGCAAAAATGCTTGGCAAGCAACTGTTTTTGGCTCTTACAAAAATATTGATGCTAATTTTGTGGCAGATACATCTCAAAGCCAAGATGATTTTATTTCATCTTTACAAACATCTGGTTTTCATCGTACTAAAAACGAAATAGCTGATAAGGGCGTACAACGCCAAATAGCCTTTGGAGGTAACTTTTCTTACCAAATAAAAAATTTACACTTAGGCATAAATGCCATTCAATATCAATTTAAACTGCCTTTGCAAAAGGGGAATGAGCCATATAATAAATTTGCATTATCGGGCAATTCGTTTGGTAACTATAGTATCGATTACAGTTATACGTACAAAAATTTTCATTTTTTTGGCGAAGCCGCCACTACACAAAAAATGGATAAAGCTTTTGTGCAAGGCGTATTATTAAGTGCTGCAAATAATGTTGATGTTAGCCTTTTTTATAGAAATATACAACGTAGTTATCAATCACTTTATACCAATGCATTTACCGAGGGTACTTACCCTACAAACGAAAAAGGTTTATATGCAGGCATTAGCATTAAGCCTAGCATACCTTGGCGTATAGATGCTTACGCTGATTTTTATAGCTTTCCTTGGCTACGATTTAGAGTGGATGCCCCTTCTACAGGAGCAGACTATTTAGTACAACTGAATTACAAACCCAATAAATTGTTCGAAATTTATACAAGATTTAGGGCAGAGTCGAAGAGCATAAATGTAAATCCAAATGAATTTACGTTAAACCCTGTAATTCCTCAACCAAGGCAAAGTTGGCGTACACATTCGGTATATAAAATTAGTCCATCAATTTCAATACGCAATAGGGTGGAGTTGGTTTGGTTTCATAATAAAGGAGTTAATAAAGAACAAGGCTTTTTAACCTATATTGATGTTGCATTTAAACCTGCTTTAAAACCACTTTCTGCAAGTATAAGAGTACAATATTTTGAAACAGATGGGTATAATAGCCGATTATATGCCTACGAAAATGATGTTTTATATAGTTTTTCTATTCCTGTTTTTTACGAAAAAGGATTTAGATATTACCTAAATGCCAATTACGACCTCAATAAAAAAATGACGGTTTGGTTTAGAGTAGCACAAACGGTAAATCCTGATAAAACATCGATAGGTAGCGGCTTAGACGAAATTAAAGGCAACCATAGAACAGAGGCTAAAATACAGTTTATGTATAGATTTTAACATTTTTTAACAGTAAAAGCAGCGAAATGGCATAATAAATTGTCATTATTTAAATGTTGAAAATTTTTTAATTTGATAAAATTAATTTAACATTTTTTTGACGTTAACAAAAAATCCTTATTTTTACACAATCATAAAACTCAATTAACGCACATGAGAAGATTTCTATCACTGTTTACAATGCTTATGCTTTGCAGCATGTTAGCATTTTCACAAAGCCGAGTGGTGACCGGCAAGGTAACTGATAAGGCTGGAAAGGATGTTCCTTTTGCATCTGTAGTCGTAAAAAATACCAAAACAGGTGTTACAGCCGACCCAAACGGTCAATATTCTTTGAGAGTTAAGTCTGGAGATGTTTTAACCATCTCTAGCTCTGGATACGTTGCACAGGACGTAGCAGTAGAAAACCAAACAAGTTTGTTTACAACGCTAGAAAAGAGCACCAAAAATGATATTCCTGAAGTTGTTGTTGTAGGTGCTTTAAACCGAAGAGTTAATGCAAAATCTGTTGGTTATGCTGCCACTACAATCGGTAACGAAGATATTCAAAAAGTAAAAGCTGTAAACGTACAGAATGGTTTACAAGGTAAAGTTGCTGGTTTAACTGTACAATCAGTTAACAGTGGCGTTTTAGGTGATACCAGAATTACGTTAAGAGGTATACGTTCTTTAACAGGTAACAATCAGCCTTTATTGGTTATTGACGGTATACCTGTTGCATTGGATTTGATTAATTCGGTAAGCCCTGCAGATGTACAGGATGTTACTGTTTTAAAAAGTAACGCTGCTGCAATCCTTTACGGTCAAGATGGTGCAAATGGTGCTATTTTAATTACTACAAAAAAAGGAACAAGAAATAAGCCAACTATCAACATATCAACTACAGCCCAGTTTGATAAAATCTCTTACCTGCCTAAATTGCAAAACGATTTTGGAACTGGTGAAACTGAGGATGCAAATGGATTGCCAGTTTATGACTTTTTTACCAATAATAGTTTTGGTCCTCGTTATGATGGTTCAATGGTTCCTTTAGGTCATCCATTAGAAAATGGACAACAATTTATGGTTCCTTATTCTAACATACCTAATGAGAGATATAATTTCTTTAATACTGGTTTAACTTTACAAAACGATATATCTATTTCCGGTGGAGATGAAAAAAGTCGTTTTTTATTCTCTGTTCAAGATGCAAAAATTACAGGTACTATTCCAAAAGATGTTAACCGTCGTACTTCTTTCCGTCTTAATTCTAGTAGAGATTTTAGTAAATTATCTGTAGGGTTTAGTCTTAACTACGTATTACAAAAATCTAACACAGTTTTACAAAATTCTAGTAATATTTTTACTAATGGTAGAGGAGCTTTTGATGACATTTACACTTCTGTAATAAAAACTGGAGGTCATGTGCCTCTTACATCTTTAAAAAACTGGCAAACTAATCCTTATGCAACTGCAGATGGTTATTATAACTATTTTGGATACAATCCATATATGTTAATAGATATTGATAGAACAACTGCTACCACACATCGTTTAATAGCTAGTACAGATTTAAATTATAAAATTAGCCCAGTATTTTCACTTACATATCGTTTAGGCACAACGGTTTCTTTACTTAATCAACAAGATAGGATAGGTGCAACTAATGTTTCTGCATTTACGGCTGCTTTCAAACCAGCTCCATGGGGGCAAAGTACTAAAGCTGCAGTTAGAGATGTAGCTCAAACACAAACTAGAATTTCTTCTGAGTTTTTTGTAAACTTCAAAAAATCTTTCAAAAAATTCAGTATAGATGGATTAGTGGGTAACAGTATTTTGAGTAGAGATGCTAGAGTAAACAGAATTACTGGTAATAATTTAGTTCTTCCTACTTTATTCAACGTTAGTAACAGAACTGGTGAACCAGGTGTATCTGGAGCTACTACTCAAATACGTACAATAAGTGCTATTGCTCAAACAACTTTAGGTTACGATAATAAAATATTTGTTACGTTAAGTGGAAGAAACGATTGGGATTCAAGATTAAATCCAAAAAATAATGCATTCTTCTACCCTGGTGCTAATGCTTCAGTAATAGTAAGTGAATTAATTCCGGGTATTAAAGGCAACACTTTATCATTATTAAAATTGAAGGGTAGTTTTGCAAAGTCTGGTAATGTTAACTTAGGAGCTTATTCATTAACTAATGGTTTTAGCACAGGAAATTTCCCTTATGGAAATTTACCTGGTTATAGTATTGATGATCAGTTAAGAGATCCAAACATTAAACCAGAGTTTGTATTAACTAAAGAAGTAGGGTTTGAATTGGCTATGTTTAGAAACAGAGTTCGTTTAGACGTAAATGCTTACCAACAAGATAATACAGATCAAATTATTGCTGTTTCTTTACCAGCTTCTACAGGTTATACAAGTTCAAATGTAAATGCGGCTTCTTTTGTTAATAAAGGGATTGAAACTGAATTAAGTTTAACTCCTTTAGTAAACCTTGGTAAATTAAAAGTTGATTTAAAAGCTAACTATACTTACCAAACAAATAAAGTAACCAAAATATTTGAAGGATTAGATCAAATTACAATTGAAAATACAGCACAGGTTGTTGCCAAAGTTGGTCAACCAGCCTTTTTGTTAAATTTAATTGATTATAATAGAGACCCTCAAGGTAGAGTTATCGTAGATGTTAATACTGGTACACCTACTTTAGCTGCTTCTAGAAAAACATACGGTCCTACATTGCCTAAGCATATTTTTGCTATTACTCCATCTTTAAATTATGGCGATATATCTTTAAGTGTTTTATTTGAATATCGTGGAGGCAATTTTATTTATAATGATATAGGACAAGATTTAGTATTTAATGGTATTGGGGCTTCTACAATTGAGTACGGTCGTCAACCTTTTGTATGGCCAAACTCTGTTATACAAACTGGTACTACTTTTACACCTAACACAAATGTATATACAAGATCAGGTAATGCTAATCTATATACTAATTCAATATTTAACGCTGTAGAGTCTGCTTATTACACTAGTGCTGATTTTTGGAAATTAAGAGAAGTAGCCTTATCTTATACATTCCCTCAATCAATAATTGAGAAGCAAAAATTATTTAAAGCTATTTCTGCTTCTTTTATTGCTCGTAATGTTGCCCTTTGGGTACCAAAATCAAATCAATATACAGATCCAGAGTTTAGTTTTACAACTGGTAATGCTACAGGTATTAACACAACTTCACAAACTCCTCCAACAAGAAGTTTGGGTGTAACCTTTAATTTTACTTTTTAATTAACCATAATAAAGATATAAAATGAAAAAAACGAATATACTATATCTGCTATTGGCACTAGTTGTTTTAGGCTCTTGCGAAAGAACATTCTTAGATGTAAATACAGATCCAAACAGTCCTACGGACGTAAGTATTACTTCCG
This sequence comes from Bacteroidota bacterium, assembly GCA_031408315.1. Classification (GTDB taxonomy): domain Bacteria; phylum Bacteroidota; class Bacteroidia; order Chitinophagales; family Chitinophagaceae; genus Ferruginibacter. The sequence continues at coordinate 7,678 of JANNWD010000041.1, read as the reverse complement.
ATTTGTTATTACCTTCAGCACTATTAAAAACTGGAACATTTACTACTGCCTCTGGTAGAGGTACATTAGGTACTTTTGCAAGATGGGGTGGTATTTGGAGCCCTAGTGCAGATTTTGCATCTGGTGAAGAAAGTAAATATTTGCGTCAAGCAGGTACTAGTAATGGTACATGGTTCTCAATCTACGACCAAAACAATGAGTTTAAGTCTATTGAAAATAAATCAGTTTCTAACGGGGAAACATTTTATCAGGGTATTGCGTTAATTATGCAATCGCTTAATTATCAAATGGTGGTAGATATGTTTAATAATGTTCCTTATTCTCAAGCAACAAACCCAAATATTTTATTACCAAAATATGATAAAGGCGAAGATATTTATTTGGATTTATTAAAGAAAATCGATCAGGGAATAACTTTAATCAATGCAGCAGATGCCTCAAAAAATTTCAACTTGGCTAATGGAGATATTTTAAGATCTGCAAGTGCATCTTTAAATACTCCTGCAAATAGAAAATTGAAGTGGGCAAAATTTGGTAATACACTTAAATTACGTATCCTTATTCACATGAGCCAAATGCCAAATATTACAACTCTTGCTAATACTGAATTAGCAAAGATTGCGGCAGAAGGCAGTGGTTTTTTAGGTGCAGGTGAAACAATAGGTATTAATCCTGGATATATAGCTGCTAAGCCCAATCCTTTTTGGTCTAGTTTTATTTTTGACTTAGCTGGAAATTTTCCTAATACTTTCAACAGAGCAAATAATTTTTCGTTAAATGCTATGAAAGGATTAAATGATGAAAGATATAAATATTTCTACAAACCAGTAATGGGTACTGCTGGTACATTGCCAACCCATTGGGTGGGTATTGATTATGCTATTACTAACTCGGATCCTACCAAAAGAGCAAGTGTTACATCTGATATAGGTGGTGCAATGTCTACAAGTGGTAGTACTTCTGGTTTAGGCAAAAGTGCAACAATGGATAGTTGGATAATGTTAGGTGCAGAAAGCCTGTTTTTACAAGCAGAAGCTAAAGCAAGAAATTGGAATATACCTGGAACTGCTTTAGCACTATATCAAAGTGGTGTAATTGAGTCTTTTACTTGGTTAGGCGTTCCTACAGCTTCTACTTTTGCAACAGCGTATCTAGCTCAACCTGATCCAAGAGTTTCTTTTGGAGCTACCTTAAATGATAACTTAAGAGCTATTGCTTGGCAAAAATATTTTGCTTTTAACGGAAACAGTCTATTAGAAGTTTGGAATGATTATAGAAGATTAGATATTGTACCAATTCCATTGTCTATTGATGCTGGTAGAGGTAGTAATGTAATACCATTTAGATTACCTTACCCACAGTCGGAATATGACTTTAATGCAGCTAATGCTACAGCAGAAGGTGTAATAAATATTCAAACAAGTAAAATATTCTGGGATAGATAATATTAATCATATTTAAAACTAAATACAATGAATAATAAAATTTTAAATTTCATGGGTTTGTTAGCACTAGTGGCTAGTATGACATCATGTTTAAAAGATAAGGGTTTTGAGGATCAACAATATGGTGTTTCAATAGATGGTACGCCTACAGTTTCTTCAAAGTCAGTTAAAATACTTGAAGGTGGAACATCTTCTGGGGAGATAAAAAAATTAGTATTTGCCGATGGTGCTGCAGCTTTAGATAGTTTGGAATTTTCGGTAGCTTATGTTGATTACAATTCTCCAACTGCTCCAACTGATTTAACAGTAAATTTTGGGTTAGATGCAGCATATCTTGCAACGTTTAATGCTGGTAACCCAGTGCAATACGATTTAATGCCTGACTCATTATATAGGATTAGCAAGTCTAGTGTTGTAATTAAAGCTGGTACTTTTGTATCTGAGTTAGTTAAAGTTTATTTTAAACCTAATAAGTTTGATGGTTCTAAAACTTATTTACTTCCAGTTGCAATTACATCTACTAGCGGTATTTCTGGCGTACAAATACAACGTAATTATGGTCGTATTTCATTCACAAAAATTGGGAATGTTTTATCTGGCAAATACACTCATAGGTACAGAAGGTTTCAAGTTGCCGATACTACAGGTGTTCCTTTACAGGATATCCTCTCAACTGTGATAATCGCTCCAGTTTCACCTTCAGAAATTATGACTACTGAAATTTACACTACAAGTTTCGTTGATCCTAGTGGAGGAATTATACTAGGCTTTACTAACACAGGAGGTGTATTATCTAATTTTACTCCCTCATTAAGTGCTACTACTTTTGCTGGAATTACTGCTGGTCTATTTGTTTTGAATGATGGTCCAAAATTTGCAGCAGGTGGTGCACCTGTTGTTGTCGGAAGTGTAGCTTCTAATTTTATTGGTACCAGGTTCAGTACTTATATTCAATATTTGAATTCAGCTGGAGGAACAAGAACGCTAATTAATAATTTTGTTAAGATTCCATAGTTTAATTAAGCTATGCATAAAATAAGAAAAGGGGCTATTTCAAACGAAATAGCCCTTTTTTATAATGTAAACCTTAAGATTGGATTATTTATATTTTAATATCGATACCCAAAGAAGTGTTGTAATTTTTATTTTTTTTGGAAAGTATAATTAGCAAAACCAAACCTACTTTACCTTAATACTTTATATTTGTAATCCTAATATTTAATTTTATATGGAAATGAATAATACCGACCAACCTAACCAACTTAATATAGAAATTAGTGAAGAAGTAGCTGAAGGGCAATATGCTAACCTAGCTATTATAACGCATAGCCATGCAGAGTTTGTAGTGGATTTTGTTAATGTAATGCCTGGTACGCCTAAAAGCAAGGTTAAAAACCGAATTATACTTACCCCTTTTCATGCCAAGCGTTTTATGAAAGCAATGGTAGATAATATTAAAAAGTTTGAAAGTGCAAATGGCATAATACAAGATATGGAACAGGTAGAGATTCCTTTTAACTTTGGAGGTCCCACTGCACAAGCTTAAATTTTTTAAAGTAAAATAGCTTTAAATTTTTCAGGGATTGATTCAATTTTTTTTGCGGTATAGTTGTATGTAACCATATCAGTTTTTGCTAAAGCCAAAACAATTTCTCTTTTATTTCTATCTGTTTTCAATTGGTAGTAGATTTCAAATCCGGCTTTAGAAATTTCTCCACAAAACATAGTTATTTCTATTTCATCGCCATAAAAACTTTCATTTTTAAAGTCTACTGTAATACTGCTCATTATTAAACCTATTTCATTTGCAATATGCAATTCTGTATAATTGTTGTGGGTAAGCCATTTTACTCTAGCTTCATGTATAATGCCTACAAATGCATCATTGCCTACATGATTACCGTAATTTATATCGGAAATTCTTACAGATATTTTAGTTGTAAAAATCAGTTTTGAGGGTAATAGTAATTTTAATCTTGCCATGTAGTAAAGATAATTACCAATAACAAAAAATGCCCCAAATAAATTGAGGTATTTTTGTTTCTATCATGCTGGATTATCTTAATTTTTCTTTTTGCTTAAAATGGTACTCATTTCTATAACATCCATAAAGTTTGAAATAGAAGGGGAGATGGAAGGAGAATTTAATACCTCTTTCCAAGCAGCAACTTTGGTACGCCAAATTTTACTTTCTTTAATAATTACATCAATATTTTCAATTGCATCGGGGTTACGTTCAGTAAAATAACCTAACTGCTTAGAAAATTTGGTTGATATTCTTACAGATTGACCATCGGGGCCAACAATTGTCATATATGTATTGGGTGTAGCCACTAAATCGATATTAATAGGAGCATCACCAGTTGAATTTACTAGTTGCTCTGCGTTATTATCAAAAGGATTTTTTGCCAATGGATTTACTTGTTCTGTTGTAGCAAAATCAATTGTAGCAATTTCTTTTGTTTTATCTACAGTGTTTCTTTCTGTTTTAGCAACCGTAAGTTTGCTTGTAATAGCTTTTTCTTGTGTATCAGTGGTAAGCAATTTATCTGTATTGTTGGGGAATACAGAAGGTATATTTTCTTTTTTTAAAATTGTTGTATTCGTATTATTTGCTAATGGCGTATCAATAGTTGATGGGGTATTAGCAGAAAACCAAATTGCCGAACCAATAATAACTGCAACCGAAGCTGCCGCTGCAAATTTTATGTAGTTGCCAATTTTTCTTTGGCTACCAATTTGTATTACTTTAGTCTCTTCTTTATTTATTTCGATAGAAATTTTATTCCAAATAAAACTAGGTGGCGTTACACCATAATCTAACAATTTTGTAGTTAAATTTTTTGATTCAATTTTTTCTTCCTCACTCAATTTTGTTGCAATACTATCCCAAATTTTTTCAGGTGCTGTTTGTTCGTAATTGGCTAACTTTTTGGCAACTGCATTAGTAGCCAGTGTTTCTTCACTATCTAATGCTGCTGATATATTACCCCAAACACTTGCAGGTGCTACCTCTTCGTAATTTAATAATTTTTGTATAAGTATATTTTGCGTTGCTAATTTTTCTTCAACATCTAATTCAAAAGCAATACTTTCCCAAACGCCAACTGGTGGAGTTTGTGTGTGGTTAAGCATTTTGTTTTTTAAATTAAGCGACATTTATTTTATTTAGTAGTCTATTTTAATTAAGATTATTTTTTGTGTTCTTCAATCTTGTTTCAACCATTTTTTGCAATATTCCTTTTGCTCTGGCCAATTGCGATTTACTTGTTCCTTCACTAATTCCAAGTATGTCTCCAATATCTCTGTGAGAATAACCCTCAATTACATACATGTTAAATACTTGCCTGTAACCTGGACTAAGCTCTTGTACCATACTTATAATATCCTTCTCTGCTAACGAGTCCAAAGCATTCCATTCTTTATCTTCAATTGTTACTTCTTGCATTTCTGTAAGCGATTGGCTATTTACATTACGCCTAAAATGTTCTATTGATGTATTCACAAAAATTCTCCTCACCCATCCTTCAAATGACCCTTCAGATCTAAATTTTTCTAGATTTTTAAAAACCTTTATAAAGCCCTCTTGCAATAAATCCTGTGCATCATCGATATTTTTACTATATCTAAGGCATACAGCATACATCTTTGAAGAATAGCGATGGTACAGCATTTCTTGCATCTTTCTATCTCTTTGTAAACAGCCTCTTAACAGTTCACTTTCTTCAATTGTTTGGTTGGTTTCTATACTCAAAATTCGGATAAGTTTAGTTGGTTGATTAGTTTAATAAAATTAGTTTTTGGTTAAGAAACTAATTAATTTTTCCAAGGCTTTTTTTCTGTGACTGTAGCTGCTTTTTTCGTCTAAACTCATTTCAGCAAAAGTATTACTACTCCCACTAGGTATAAAGACGGAATCATAACCAAAACCGTTGCTTCCTACCGAAACTTTTGTAATACTCCCATCACAAATTCCTTCAAAAAAGTACTCCTGCTTATTTAAGATTAAAGAAATTACCGTTTTAAATCGAGCCTTTCTATTTTCACAATCTTTCATATTGTGCAATAGTTTTTCAATATTGCTGCTAAAGTTGTCACTATCAGTAGCATATCTAGCACTTTTTACACCAGGTTCGCCATTTAAACATTCTACTTCCAGCCCAGTATCTTCACTAAAACAATCTTTTTGCGTTATAGTAAATATTGTGTTAGATTTTTCTAATGCATTGGCTTCAAATGCATTATGCGGTTCTGGTATGTCAATATCTATTCCAGCTTCTTCAAGTGTTATAATATCAAATTGGTTGTTTAAGGCAAATCTTATTTCTGTAACCTTGTTTTGATTATTGGTAGCAAAAATTAATGTTTTTTTTGTCATATTTATTTAGATGTTAGCCTAAAGAAAATAATATTTTTAAGGTATTCCAAAGTTTAGTTTTTTCTTCTTTGTTAATCATTAATTGCTTTAAAAGAGGAGCATGCAAATATTGCTGCTCATTATATTTTTGAATTTGATAGTGTGGAAAATCTAACGGTAAGTCAATATTAATAGGCGTTACACCAAACAACAATACTATTTTTGCATCTACTTCTTCTTTAATAGCAGTATATTTTATATTATTTTTAGCAACATTTATCAAAGCAATATCTGCCATAGAAAGTTTACAGGCCGATAAAATGCCCAACAAAAAACTAAGTTCATCTTCTTTTAAATAAACAGCATCATCATCATTTACTATTACACCAATTTGCTTTGCATTATTGCCCAAGTAAGTAAATGATGCTTTATGTGTATTTGGTAAGGCTTGTTCAATTGTTTTTAAATCAATTAGCACATTTTTAAACAAATCTGCAACAACTAATGGAGGAAGTTGAATATTATCTAAACTCATAAAAAGGATGTTTTAGCCTATTCTTTTTTCGTTTCTTTGTGTAAAATTAATCATTATGATTGCAGCAGCCGATATTAATATTACAAAAGTTGAACAAAGTAAATTAAACGATATTAATTTAGAAAATATTCCATTTGGTAAATATTTTACCGATCACATGCTAGAGGTAGATTATGAAGATGGCGAATGGAAAACACCCGAAATAAAACCTTATCAGCCATTGCTACTATCCCCATCTGTAGCGGCTTTACACTATGGGCAAGCTATTTTTGAAGGAATAAAAGCATACAAAAATGCCGACGGCGAAGCGTATATTTTTAGACCACAAGATAATTTTAAACGCTTTAATATTAGTGCAGAGCGTATGCAAATGCCACAAGTGCCAGAAGAAATTTTTATGGAAGGTATGCGTATGCTTATTGAGTTAGACAAAAATTGGATTCCCCAAATGGAAGACCATTCTTTATACATTCGCCCATTTATGTTTGGTTGCGATGAAATGATTGGCGTAAAACCTAGCGATAAGTATAAATTTATGATTTTACTTAGCCCTACTGGCCCATATTACAGCACACCAATGCGTATTTATGTAGAGGAAAAATATGTAAGAGCAGTACCCGGTGGTGTTGGATATGCAAAAGCAGCTGGTAATTATGGCGGTGCAATGTATGCCACTGCACAAGCTAAATTAAAAGGATACGATCAAGTTTTATGGACTGATGCTTACGAACATAAATATGTGCAAGAGTGTGGCACAATGAACGTATTTTTTATAATTGGAAATACCGCCATTACGCCAAATTTAGATGAAGGAACAATACTAGCAGGCGTTACAAGAAATAGCACTATGGTATTATTGCAAGAAATGGGTTTTAATGTAGAAGAAAGAGCCTTAAGTATTGATGATATAATTGATGCTCATAAAGCAGGTATTTTGTACGAAGTATTTGGTACAGGTACAGCCGCTACTATATCTTTTATAAAAGAATTACGTTACAAAGATTATGTAATGCAGTTTAATACCGATGAATGGAAAACAGCCCCAGCATTAAAAACAAAACTAAATGCTATACGCTATGGGCAAGAAGCAGATACACATGATTGGATGTATAAAATTTAGTTTTTAAAATAGCAAATAAGCTAAAACTACCTTTTTTAGGTGGTTTTTTATTAAATGTTAATAAAAATTGAAGTTTTTTGATATTTAGTTTTCTTTTTTAATACAGATTGCCTACCTTTGCCGTCCGAAAAATAAAGGGTTAAACATGCCTACAATACAACAATTAGTTAGAAAAGGAAGAACAATTATTACTGCAAAGAGTAAATCAAGAGCTTTAGATA
>JANNWD010000040.1:0-17015 GCA_031408315.1 Bacteroidota bacterium | reverse complement strand
TGACATCTTTTAAAAAGATGTCATCTCTGCCAAGTAATAACTAAAAAATTACACTTATACATTAAAAACTTACACATAAACAATGTAGGTTTAGTATAAATAAAATAAAAAGCATATTTACATAAAGAAAGTAAAAAATGGAAATACAAGGAGTAATTAATAAAGCATTAGACAGGGGTTTTACAATAGTAAAAAAATCTACTATAGAAGGTGTGGGATTGTTTGCACAAAAAGCAATCCCAACTGGCTCTCGAATTATAGAGTATAAAGGAGAGAGAGTATTGAAAAAAAATATAGAGGTCGATATTGCAAACGGGCTTATAAGTGGTATTTATATAATGAATCTTAATGAAACAATGGTAATAGATGGTGAACGCAATGGAAACGATGCTAGATTTATAAACCATAATTGCAGCCCAAACTGTACCATATATTTTTTTAACGAAATACCTTTTGTATATGCACTTAGAGAAATAGCAGAAGACGAAGAGTTAAGTTTTGATTACAAGCTAAGTGCTTTTAATAAAGAGAAAAAACTTACGCTAGAAGAACAAAAAGAATTGTCACCATGCTTTTGTAATTCTGCTAATTGTAGAGGCACATTGTTATTATCATAAAATATTTTTAAACAAAAACAACACAACATGAAAAAAATTGAAACCCGTTATTCAGCATCAAAAATTATATCTTTTGCTGCCCTGCTTGCTATGCAAACTTTGCCAAGCAGCCTTCATGCACAAGTTGTAGCTGGGCAAAAACCTGCTACACAGGCGACTAAAGCCGCAAAATCTGACTTTTTTTTAAAGATAAATGGATTTAAACATGCCGATGAAATGAAACTTGTAGGAGCAACAAAAACTGCTTGTGTTTTTGAAAATAGTGCTAACGAATTATTTATGGTAGATGCAACAACAGGCGATATGAAACCTGTGAGTAGGGCTGATTACAACACTATGAAAAATGCTGAAAAAAAGAATGGTAGAATAGTTTTTCCGCCAAATGCATACCATAAAGGGGAAAAGGCGTCAAATTATTTTCTTAAAATTGAATTTTCAGAAAAATTAAAAATTTTGGGCATAGATAAAGACAAACATATAGTAATGCAAAATGCTGCTGGTGAAAATATATACCTAGACGCAAATACTGGAGACCTAGTAAAATGTGCTACGGGAAAACATATTAAAAGTGCAGTTTTGAATTAATATAAAACCAAGCCAAAAAACTGAATAACAGTATAGAAATAAATAATTGTATATAAAACAAAAAACCGCTTCAAAATTGAGGCGGTTTTTACATTGTCTTATTAAAATCTTATTTTAATTTATGAGTATAATCGTTATTCATAGATTATTTTTTAATAGCATCTTATTGCCTTACCTTATTAGGAGCTGTAGGTGCAGGTGCTTTTTTAGCAGGGTTCTTTTTTAACTCAGCCAGTACAATTTGTATCGCTTTTTCTAGTTGTGGGTCTTTTCCGTTTATAACATCTGCTGGCCATTGTTCTACTTCTACATCTGGTGGTGTACCAACATTTTCAATTCCAAATCCATTTTCATCAAAAAAAGCAAGGTTAGGTGCTGTTACTACTCCTCCATCTATAAACTCAGGGAAACCTAATACGCCTACTAGTCCACCCCAGGTTGTTTTACCAACAATAGTTCCCAGTTTTGCTTGGCGAAAAAGATAAGGAAGATAATCTCCTCCCGATCCTGCTGTTTCATCTATCAACATAACCTTTGGTCCTTGTATAGATGCGTTTGGTGCTTTTTGATCCTTTCCATAACGGTAACGCCAGTACGATTGTAATGGACGCTTTAATAAATCGATGTAATAATCAGCCAACTGTCCGCCACCATTAAAACGTTCATCAATAATAATTCCGGCTTTATTTGCTTGAGGAAAAAAATAACGCTTAAAATATTCATGCCCACCACCACCTGTGTTAGGCACATACACATAAGCTACTTGCCCATTGGTAGCTTCGTTTACTTTCTTCATATTTCCTTCTACCCAGTCTCTATTACGTAAAGCAACTTCACTAGCTACGGGCAATACTTTTACTGTTCTTGTATTAGACCCATCTGCAGTATTTGCAACTGTAAGTGTTTGAGTTTTTTCTGCGGTGTTTTCAAAATAACTGTAAAAGTTTTTATCGGCTGTAACATCTACACCATTTACTTTTAAAATATAATCTCCCACTTGCACATTTACGCCAGGTTCTGTTAAAGGTGAACGTAAGTCTGGTGTCCAATTTAATCCACCATAAATTTTTGTAATGCGGTAGCGATTATTTTTTGTTTCATAATCTGCACCCAATAATCCGCCAGGCACAACATCGGTGTTGGCTCTTCTGTCTCCAGCTGCATCAAAGCGATGATGCCCTACACCTAGTTCACTACACATCCATTGCATTACCCGATACAAATCGTTGGTGCTAGCTACATCAGGCAACAATGCTTCGTATTTATTCTTCATAGCTAACCAATCAACCCCATGCATTTTTGGGTCATAAAAAAAGTCTCTATTTACCCTCCAAGCCTCATTAAAAATATTGTTCCACTCTTGCCTTGGCGATATTTTAACTTGTATACCACTAGTATTTATCATAGCTTCTGGTGTTGGTTTTTGACCAGTAGCGGCAACTCCCCATTTGCCTTTAAGCATAAACAATGTTTTTTCGCCTTTGGCAGAAATGGTGTATTCGTCCGCTGGCATAATAACTTCATCTTTCCGCTTTTTTAAAGAATATAGTTGAAGGTTTGTAGGTGCTGCATTGTGTGGCGTAGCAGCTAAATAAAAAAGTTCGCCTTCTTTTACAATAGATAAAGAACGGTATTGACCCTTTGCAAGAGGAAAAGGAACGATTCTGTTTTGAATACCATCCCAATCTATTTTTAATTTGGTTGAGGAAGAGTCTAATTTATTGGGTATTTTATTTGCAGTATCTGATACCAACTCTATTTCATTCTCTTTGGAAAATGGCGAAATTACTTTCTTTTGTAAAGTAACCAAGTAAATGGCATTGGTAGCTTCCATATCGTTACTAGATTGATCGAACCAGTTTACAACAGGTCCAGCATCTGTACTAGCCAATAAATAAATATATTTTCCTGAAGGATCAAATATAGGTTCGGTTACATTAGACAATCCGTCCGTTAAGGCATACGATTTATTTTCTGTTACAGAATAAACCCAAGCCTTTTTAAAATTTGTTTCCTCAACAGTTGTGTAAGTAATATAGTTAGCATCATTTGACCAACTGCCAAAAAGTTCTCTAAATGCACCGGGAATATAGTGAACATCTTCTGCAATTTTTTCTGTTTTGCTAGTGGCAATATCTGTTATATAAAGGCTACGGCCATTATCTACAAAAGCAATTTTTTTACTATTGGGCGACCAATGAATATTTGCATAAAAGCCAGAACCGTTTATTTTAATAGTTTGTGCTTCGCCAGTACCATCTTGGTTTTTTATGTGCAATTGATATTCGCCACTTGCATCGCTAAAGTAAGCAATTGATTTTCCGTTGGGTGACCAAGAGGGTTCTTTTTCATGCACTCCTGCCGTATTTGTAAGGTTAAACACATCGCCTTTACCAGCAGGAACTGTAATAATATCGCCCCTATAATCTAATACAACTCTAGCACCTGTGGGAGAAATATCTCCGCCACGTATATGTTGATCTCCCTTTACATATCTTTCTCTTTGATCTAACAAATCGGCTGCAATGCCAACTTTAATTTTAGATGTGTTATTGGTAAGAGGATTATATAAATGCAAGTAACCTGCCTGAGAAAAAATGATACCTTCCGAATCTCCTTCTAGACTAGAAACAGGAAAGTCTTTATCTTTTGTAAGTTGGGTTACCGTTTTAGCAGCCACATCATAACTGTATAAATTAAATTCGCCATTTCTATCACTTCTAAAATAAACTTTGTTGCCTTTCCAAACCGGTTTGCTGTCGTTGCTTCCGGTTTTAGGCTTAGGTATTTCTGTAACCCCATGCGATTTGGTATCGTAAAGCCATATTCTACTCATGGTACCACCTCGGTAATTTTTCCATTGCTCAAACCTATCGGGGATAGTTGTATAAGCAATACTACTCCCATCAGGACTGTAGGATGCCCAAAATGCATTGGGAATAGGTAATTGTTGCTCGGCTCCAGTAGCTATATCTACAGTAAACAATTGCAAATAGCGGTTGGTAAAACTGTTACGTTGCGAAGCAAATAATATTTTTTTGCCATCAGGAGAAAAGTCACGAACGAGGTCGCTGGTAGGATGCCAAGTGAGTCTTTTAGGAACACCGCCTGCAGTAGGCACAACAAAAACATCTGTATTGCCATCGTACTGACCTGTAAACGCAATCATACTTCCATCGGGAGAAAATACAGGGTTCGATTCTGACCCATCGCTAACTGTAATCCTTCTTGGATAAGAGCCATCTCTATTAGCTACCCAAATATCTTCGGCATAAATAAATGCAATGGCATTTTTACTGATGGTGGGTTGCCAAAGTAATCTTGTATCGCTTGTATTTTGGGCAAATAATGTGTAACTGAAAAACAGTAGAACTGTTGTAGTAAGTGATTGGCAAAATAATTTCATATTTAAGGTTTAAGCTGTTTAATAATATAAGCTAAATTTAACCATTAATTTGGATATTATGTTATATGAATTTGGATGATGTAATGCTAATATATTATCAAAATAAAAACCGCTTCAATTTTATCGAAGCGGTTTTATAAATTACTTTATCAAAGTATTATCTCAATTTATGAACGTAATCGTTATTCATAAATTGCTTTTTTATATCTTTTAAATCTCTTAAAATACTAGCATCTACTAAGGTATTTTCTGTTTCTAACACAAAGCCACCAATTAATTCATCATTTACCAAAGTTTCCATTTCGATTTTGGCAGATGTTCCTTCGGCTTGTACTTTGGCTAAGATACTATTGCGTAATTCGTCACTCATTGGTGTAGCAGTAGTTACTTTTACTCTACGTATATTGTTGATGGCATTGTATTGCGTAATAAATGCTTCGGCAATTTCGGGTAAGTTACGTTCTCTTCCCTTACGTACCAGTAAGCTAATAAACATATCCGATAGGTTGCTTATTCTTCCATTAGTAACCGCATTAATAATCTTATTTTTTACATCGCCTTTTATTATTGGGCTTACTAATACAGCCGTAAAATCTGGATTAGATTTACAAATGCTTTTTATCAATTGCATATCGACCTGTACAGCATTTAATTGATTTTGCTCTGTGGCAATATCAACTAAGCTTTTGGCGTATCTTGTTGCTAAACGTGGATTGTTCATATACCTAATGTGCTAATGTGATAATTCGATAATGTGATAATTTCCAAATGCTAAAGACTCCAAGATAATTATCTAATTCAACTTTACTTCCCCTGCTAATTGTTTTATAAAATTCTCTTGCTCTGCTTTATTACTTAACTCTTTGCGTAAAACTTTTTCGCTTACTTCTATTACTAAATTACCTACTTGGTTTTTAATATCGGTTAAGGCAGCCATTTTTTGATGGTTGATAGCTAATTGAGCATCGGCAATAATTTTACTTGCTTCAGTTTTTGCTAAATCTTTAGCCTCGGTAATCATTTTATCTTTTGTATCCTTAGCTTCTTTAAGCATGGTTGCCCTTTCTTCTCTTGCTTTTACTAATAATGCTTCGTTATCGTTTTTAAGCTGAGCCATTTCTGCCTGTACTTTTGCCGCTTGAGATATAGCATTATCTATATTATCTTCCCTAGTTTTTACCGCTTTTAATATTGGCTTCCAAGCATATTTAGCCAATACAAACATTACAATAAAAAAAGTTAACGTCATCCAGATTACTAAACCTAAATCTGGTTTTACTAATGGATTTAATTCTAAAAACATATACTTAAATTTAATTCTTTTGTAAATAAATGCAAGTCTGCCGCCCTGTGCTTTAAACTTGCATTAGTTTTTTGTACTTGATAATTAGCCAACATTTGCTAAGCCTAAGAATGCAATTACACAAGCAAATAACGCAACCGCCTCTACAAACGCTGCTGCAATAAGCATTGTGCTTCTAATATCGTTCGCTGCTTCTGGCTGACGAGCAATACCTTCTGTTGCACCTTTACCAATTTGGCCAATACCAATACCAGCACCTACTGCTGCTAAACCAGCACCAATTGCTGCAATACTTCCTACCATAGTTTTACAATTTTTGTCCCGATAAAATCGGAACGGTTTACAAAAAATATTTAAAGACCTCATCCCAACCCTTCTCCAAGGGAGAAGGAAAAGAAAGACTGTATTATTGATTTTAAAAAAATAATAAGAATTTTACTACTGCTATTAAACCGTATCTAATTCGCTGCAATACTTCCTACCATAGTTTTACAATTTTTGTCCCGATAAAATCGGAACGGTTTACAAAAAATATTTAAAGACCTCATCCCAACCCTTCTCCAAGGGAGAAGGAACTGGAAGATTATTTTTTAATGATGTGCTTCTTCGTGGTGATGTTCTTCTGTAGCCATACCAATATACAATGCAGTTAGCATGGTAAAAATAAAGGCTTGTAAAAATGCCACCAACAATTCAATACAATATATAAATGCTGCAAACGGCACAGCTACTGCTGCTGCTGCTTCCGCTTTAAAAACAAATATTAAACAAATTAATGCCAATACTAAAATATGCCCAGCTGTAATGTTGGCAAACAAACGTATCATTAACGAAATTGGCTTAATAAATACACCCAATAACTCAATGGGTGCTAAAAATATTTTCATTGGCACCGGTACACCAGGCATCCAAAAAACATGCTTCCAAAATGCTTTGTTTGAGTTAACATTTACTACCACAAATACAATTAATGCTAACACCATAGTAAAAGCAATATTTCCACTAAGGTTTGCCCCTCCTGGGAAAAATGGAATTAAACCCAACAAATTATTCAACCATATAAAAAAGAAAATAGATAATAAAAAAGGCATGTACTTAGCATATTTTGGACCAATATTTGGCTTTGCAATATCATCTCTTACAAATAAAACAATAGGCTCTAAAAAACTTTGTAAGCCTTTAGGGGCAGATGTTATACCACGTTTTTTGTAGGCTTTTGCAATACTTAAAAAGATAACGCAAACTAAAAACATGGATAGTAAAAGCGTAGCAACGTTTTTAGTGATAGATACATCAAATAACTTAGCCTGATGATTTGCAGTACCATCGGCATTTATTATTTGTACTTTGCCGCTTTCTTTATTTACTTTATAGGTATTTTTTCCGTTGTACGCTATTGGTTGATGGTGCTCATCTATTAAATTTTTTGAGCTAAAAACCTCTAAACCTTTATCCGTATATAAAATTACGGGTAAACTTACTGTAGTATGCCCCCATAAATGCCAGCCGTAGCTGTCTTTTACATGATCCATAATGGTTTCGGTAATATTAAAATCGCCTTCGCCATGCTCATTAGCTTTATGTTCTGTTTTTTCTGGCTCAGCTTGAGCTTTTACGTTATAAGAATTTAACGATAAAAAACCTATCAAAGCCGCTACCAGTATATATTTAATGCCTTTAAATGCCATAACTACCCTTAAATTTGCCGCAAAGATAGGTAATTAATGGAAAATGAGGTAATGGATAATTTTAAGGCAAAAACCTACTATTTTTTTGATGCTTTTATCCATTTAATTTTAGTAAGATGGTATTTTTTCCCATACCTTCTCAATTATACTATTAATTTTACTCCATTTTTGCTTTTCAATTTTGGTAAGGGCATTTAGCCTATTACTATTATAAAAATTAATGCAATGGTTCAATACCTTTTTTCCTTGCAAAAGGCTGGATAAATCAGCAGGAAATTTTCCAATAGAATTGATAGAATCTTTTTGAATTGTAATTATTTCCTCGTCAATAAGGGATTTTAAAGTATCATCAAAAATTGCAATTGCTAAGGGGCTATAAAGGGATTTATCATATTTTAAAATTGAATCTTCTATACTCTTATTATTCATACCCTTCAAAATACATAAACATAAAGCTCTGTCTTTAAATTTTTTACCCCAAATCTTATACTCCCACTCTTTTCTTTCGTTACGTAACTCTTTGCTAACATTACATGAGCATAACAAACAGCAAGTAAAGAAAACTAATAAATAAAAAAATAGTTTCATTTTATACACTCTTAGTCATAAAATTACGAAATTTCCTCCCTCTCAAACTGCATTTTGTGCAATTGATAGTAAGCTCCTTGCTTTGCTATTAATTGTTGATGAGTACCTATTTCTTTAATTTCTCCCTTCTCTAACACCACTATTTTAGTGGCTTTGCGTATGGTACTAAGGCGGTGGGCAATAATGATGGATGTACGACCAGCAATTAATTTATCAATAGCATTTTGTATCAGCAATTCGCTTTCGGTATCTACAGAGCTTGTGGCTTCATCTAATATTAAAATAGCTGGATTGTAGAGTAATGCCCTTACAAAAGATAATAATTGGCGTTGCCCTAAAGAAAGCGTTGCTCCTCTTTCCATCACATTATAATTATAGCCTTGCGGTAATTGTGTTATAAATTGATGAATGCCTAAAAGTTTTGCGGCTTCTTCTACTTGTTGCTGGGTGATAGCTGAATTTCGTAGCGTTACATTATCTAAAATACTTCCACTAAATAAAAACACATCTTGCAATACCACCGCAATTTTGCTTCGTAATTCATCTAATTCGTAGGCATCAATTGCTACATTATCTATTTTAATACTCCCTTTTTGAATTTGATATAAACGATTTATTAAACTTATGATGCTAGTTTTACCACTACCTGTATGCCCAACAATTGCCAACGTTTCGCCTTTGTTTATTTGAAAAGAAATGTCTTTTAGAACAAACGCATCTTTAGTATACCCAAACCATACCTTTTCAAAATTAATATTGCCTTGTAAGTTGTGGGCAGATGCTTTGCCGTTGTTTGGTGTAATATCATTTTCATCTAATACTTTAAAAACTCTTTCGCCTGCAATCATCCCCATTTGTAAAATATTAAACTTATCTGCAATTACTCGTAAGGGCCTGTACAATAAATTTAAACAAAGAATAAAAGAGGTGATTTTTCCTGCAATGGCTTTGTTGGTTTCAACATCGGCAGGATGTGCATGATTAGCTGCCCACCAAACTAATAAACCAATGCTTATTGCCATAATTAATTCTACAATTGGAAAAAAAACGGAGTAGGCAAAAATGGATTTTATATTAGCATCTCTATGTTGTTTATTTATTTGGTTAAATTTTTTATACTCTCTTCCTTCGGCTGCAAAAGCCTGTACCACTGCCATACCTGTTAAATGCTCCTGTACAAAAGCATTTAAATTGGCTACCGCATTACGTACTTGTATAAATGATTTGTTTACAGTTTCTTTAAAAAAATAGGTAGCAATTAATAAAATGGGGAAAGGTGTTAAACAAACTAATGTGAGAATAGGATCTACCCAAAACATATAAACAAGTACCGAAATAATAGTAAGTAAATCGGCAATAATGGGTATTAGTCCATCGCTAAAAATTTCGTTAATACTTTCAATATCATTTATTGTTCTTGTAGTTAATGTGCCAATGGGTGTTTTATCAAATTGACGAAGATTAAGTTGTACAATTTTTTTGTACGTTGTGTTACGCAAATCTTTTACCACATGCTGCCCAAGGGATGCTGTTAAAAAAGTAAAGAAAAAACGAAAGCCAGTTTCTAGGAACAATAATAAAAGTTGAAGAATAGTTATTTCGATAATAAAGCCGCCAACGCCTTTAATAAAAAATGCTTCGGTATTGTGTTTTATGCCATGGTTAATGGTTAGCTGTATTAATAAGGGACGTATTGGTGCCATTACCGCCAACACAACAGCTAAAATTAATGAAGTGTAAAATTTGCTTTTGTACGGTTTAGCAAATTGAAATACTCTTTTTAATAAAGAAAGATTAACTATTTTTTTGGGTGTTGTTGACGACATTTATGCAAATATAAATATTTGTATAAGGCTTGCCAATCTTTTGAAGTTTACAAACGTTAGGTTAAATGTTTTAAAATTTTACACTAAGGCTACCAAGCACACAAAAGTTTGTATTATAAGTTTCTCTTCTAAAAATAATGGAATTAGAAAAATAATTTTTTGCTTCAACTCTAAATAAAATATTGTTAGCTATTGCATAATCGTAATTGACAGAAAGCCCAACTACATTAAAGCCATTTTGAGTACCGGTAGTTTGTATTATTTGATTTTTATCTTTAAACCACTCTGCCCTTACAGCTAATGTAGCTTTTTTTGCTAATGCTTTTTTTACCATTAAAACTGGCGAATACCAAACTGCTTCATCTTCTGTACCAACATCAACCCCTGCAATAAAGCCGGTTTTGCCATTGGGTTCGTAAATAGCATAAAAATTATGATAGGTTCTAAAAGCTTTTATTGAGTCTGGTTTATCGGTACCAAAAAAATTACTATAGTTTATTGTAAGTTTATTATTAGGCTTGGCATTTATTTGCATACCAAAAGATGGCTTTGTAAACCCTTGTGGCTTTTGAATACGTTGCCATCCGTTTAAATATAAAATAGAAACAAAAATATTTTCTTTTTTATTTGTTTTAGTAAGTTTTATTCCTGTTTCAAAATAGGGAGAGTTTTCTGCCAATAAACTACGGCTTAGTGTATAACAATCGGCCGATACTGCACTTTCAAACCCAATATGACTGGGCATTATACCAGCATCTACCCAAATTTTATTTTTTTTTGATAACTCTACTCCAATATTTGCCTCGTAAATATGTTGTAGCATTTGAGGCTCAGCGGCTAAATTGTATTGCGGATAAGTGCCTGCCATTACACCAATATTTGCCCTTACGTTATTAGCTGTATAATTAACTTTTGCAAAAGCTAAATTTATAGTTACTTCATTATTTTTTTTATGATTATATAAAAAAAAAGGGCGTTTATTATTTTGGGGTTTATCAAAATCGTATTGATAGTAAACATCTACATATCCACTAAAAGTAAGTTTGCTACTGTCTTGTGCAATACTTTGCTTATATAAAAATAATAATACATAGATGCAAATTTTTGCAGACTTCATTTATTTGTTGTTTTAAAGGAAAGAAATATAAAATTAAAGATTATTAACGCTTTATAAAGGTTGATAATAGTATGTAACTACTCAATCAAGCTACTCTCCCACTTTTGTATTATATGCCTTTATAAAAATAGCACCTAAATTTTTATATGGCGGTATATAATTTTCCCAGCTTTCTCTTACAGCTTTGCTAGGGTCTTTAATAAATAATTTACCTAATGTAGCCCACATGGTACGCCAATCAAGCACCTTACTGCTTTGAAAATTTTGATGTAAGTAATTTAATATAGGTCGGTTAATATCGCCAACACCTATTTCTTTTGTAGAAATTATATGTGCATTGGGGCTATTTTTTAAAATTGTACTTAAATTTTTATAGCCACCGCAGCTGCCTAATACAATAATTTTAGCATCATCGGGCATACGTTTTAATGTACCTGGCAACCAATAACTGTGGCCACGGTGCACTACTACCGAAGGGGAAATGCCTTGCTCTGCTAAATAACTATTTAAATGATATTGTGCAGTATCGTCTAAGTTTTTATCGCTATCTAACGGTTTGTTTACAAAAATTAAAACCTTATTTCCTTTTAATGATTTAATTTCTACCCATTCTTTTTTAGGTGTTATTTGCCAAATTGATTTATCCGTAAATGAATTTATAAATCTAGGAAAAAATGCTTTGCCGTCATCATCTCCATAAAAAAATACTTGTTGTATTATTCTTCCGCTATCATCGGCTATTTGCTTATTTTCTATAGTATAAATATTGGGTATACCATACGCTGTAGTAAGGTTTATTTTATTTGTGCTATCGGCACTTAAAAAAATTGTTTTAAGCAACCCATAAATAATTGCACCTCTTGTATTGTTACTGTTTATAGCTTCGGTTTCGTTTTCTTTTACGTATTGTAAAATTGTATTTAATAATTTTTTATCATTAATACTGCTGTAACTATCCGCTACATCCACTGCATCCTCCAAGTCTTTTGTTTTATCTAAATTGTCTACAAAGCGGTGCATCAATTTTTCTGATATTGCAACAGGCATTAATTTTAAAAAAGTATCTAATCTATTATAATTAGCAGCCATTTTTATAAACCGCTTAAAATAATCGTAGTTAACAACTTGTAACAATGAGTCTGTTTTTGCAGGCTTTCCTAGTCGCTGTAGCATTCTTGTAAAACTGTGTTTATAACTACTGGTATAAATTTCGGCTTCGCCTAACAACATCATATAATATAAATCTACAGCACTTAAAGGCTCAACGGCTCTCATTCTTACCGCTTCTGGCTTTTCATGTAAATCATTAATAATTTTCACAAAATGCTGATTAGCTTTTTTCATTAACGTTTCTCTTAATCCATTGGCACCTAACATAGCTACTGGAGTATCGCCTACTTGTAAACGTTTATAATAACCAATTTCAGTTTTTACCAATGCTTTATAATAAGCCACACTATCGTACC
This sequence comes from Bacteroidota bacterium, assembly GCA_031408315.1. Classification (GTDB taxonomy): domain Bacteria; phylum Bacteroidota; class Bacteroidia; order Chitinophagales; family Chitinophagaceae; genus Ferruginibacter. Next base: position 4,419 of record JANNWD010000040.1, on the reverse strand, counting down.
CTTTTTCGCCATTGCCAATTATTTTTTTGAGAGAATCAATTGATTGTTTACTATTTAAAATATCATCTAAAAAAGGAAAATAAAAAAGTGCATTAGGTGTGTTACTTAGCTCGGCAACTTTTTGTACCATTACATTTTTGCTTTGGTGTATTAATTTACCCACCACACTATTATTAGCTTGTGCAAAGCTGTAAACACTTGTTGGGCTGGTTTTACAGCCAACAGCCAATAAGCTATCTGCAAAATTTTCTTTTGCATAAGGCTCTATAGTACTAATTATTTTATCGGGGTTAAGCGTAGCGTATTTTAAGTAAACAATATTTTTGCTTTCTCTATACCCGATATTTTCTACAATAATTTGAGTGATAATTTTACCTACTTCATAAGGTACTTCGTTAATTATTGCAGCCATACTTACACTATCAACAGTGGCTTTAATTGCCTTTGTAAATGTTGCTACAAGTGTAGGAGCATAAAGGGCATTAATTGTTTTTTGTTTTACGCCCTCTCTAAAAGCTTTTACCAATTGCTCTACGTAGTCTAAATACAATACTTTTTGCCGTTGTCCTCTTATTTTTTTATTGGTTTCAATGCTATCTTGCAATTCATCAATTTGTCTAAATAGAGCATCGGCTATAGCTAGATTTACATCATCTTGTTGAGTGGCTTTTATAATCCCATCTACTTTACCATCCGCCTTATCTAATGATTTTTGTTCGGCATTAATTCTATCATGCTTCCCTTGGCGTTCAATGGGAATGGGCACTCTTACCGAATCAACATTAGCAGAAACATTAATTACAATTAATGTAAATACTATTGCCAATATGCCTTTTTTGCTGTTTATCATACTTACACAAAGATGAAGATTTTATAGCAGTAGTTGTATGCACAAGCAAATTACTTGATAATAAATTACATTTGCTTAACAATTTAATAATACAATTTAAAGCTTAATAAATAGTTTACAAGACCCTTAAAAGCTAATTTTGTGCCAAATGAACACTGTTAAGAAAATATTAATAGCCGACGATGAACCAGATATTCTGGAAATTTTACAATTTAATTTAGAAGGCGAAGGTTTTGAAGTTTTTACTGCAAATAATGGCAACGAAGCTATAGATGCTGCTAAAAAACATTTGCCCGATTTAATTATTTTGGATGTAATGATGCCCTACAAAAATGGCATTGAAGTGTGTAATATTTTACGCCTACAACCTGCTTTTAAAGAAACGTTAATAATTTTTTTAAGTGCATTAAGCGATGAAACAACAGAAGTTAAGGGTTTAGAAACAGGGGCTGACGATTATTTAACAAAGCCGATTAGTCCCAAAATTTTGCTTAGTAAAGTAAATGCATTGTTTCGAAGATTGAATAAAGAAGTGAGTAGTATTATACAAGTTGGCGATTTAGAAATTGATAGAGAAAAATATATTATTCGGCACAATAAAGAGGATATTGTACTAGCCCGTAAAGAGTTTGAACTATTAGCACTATTAGCTAGTAAGCCTGGTAAAGTTTTTTTACGTAATGAAATTTTAAGCCAAATTTGGGGTACCGAAGTAATAGTTGGCGACCGTACCATAGATGTACATATTAGAAAAATACGCCAAAAATTAAATCTAGATTGTATTAGCACTGTAAAAGGTGTGGGGTACAAGTTTGAAATGTAATTGGTGAGCAGTCAGTAGTCAATTTGTATTAATTTTGACATAATGCAGGTTACTGACCATTCACAATTCACCAATCACCAAAATGCTTCCACAAAAAAATTTATCTCCAACGCAATTAGCAGTACTTACTGCTTTAGTACTTTCGTTTGTACTAGGGATAATTGTGTTTTTTGTAAAGCCAGTTTGGTGGGTAGTTTTAGTTTGTGTTGTAGTTTTTTTTATATTTTCATTTACCTTAATAAATTATACGCTACAGCAATTTATTTATCGTAAAATAAAATTGATTTATAAATTTATTTATCAAACTAAAGCAAGTAAAAAAGAAGAATTTTATAACAAAACATTTTTACCCCAAAAAGATATTGATGAAGTAAAAGAAGATGTAGAAAAATGGGCAGAACAGCATAAAGATGAAATTGAATTATTACAACAAAATGAAAGCTATAGAAAAGAGTTTTTACAAAATCTTAGCCATGAATTGAAAACCCCCATTTTTGCTATACAAGGCTATGTAGAAACTTTGTTGAATGGAGCTTTAAACAATCCTTCTGTTAATCAAAAATTTTTATTAAACACTTCTCGAAATATAGATAGGCTAGTAAATTTGGTAGATGATTTAGATGAAATTAGTAAGTTAGAAAGTGGACAATTACAATTAACCAAATCCATTTTTATTATACAAGATTTAGTAGAAGATGCCTGTAATACTTTATCCTTAAAAGCTGAAGAAAAAAGCATACAATACTTTGTAAAAAAGGGTTGTGAATTTCCGTTAGAAGTATATGCCGATAAAGAAAAAATACGACAAGTGCTAACCAACTTAATTGATAATGCCCTAAAATATGGCAAACAAAATGGTACTATTGAAGCCAGCTTTTATAAATTAGATGGAGAAAGAGTTTTAATAGAAATTAGTGATGATGGTAGCGGTATTTCGGAAGAACATTTGAATAGGATTTTTGAACGCTTTTACCGTACCGACCTTGCCCGTAGCCGAAAAGTGGGTGGCAGTGGCTTAGGCTTATCCATTTGCAAACATATTATTGAAGCCCACAACCAAACCATACATGTACGTAGCAAAATTGATGTAGGCAGCACATTTGGCTTTACACTTTCAAAAAGAAAAACAGGATAATTCGTTTATTATTTAGTAACAATTTGTTTACGATGTAGCTAAACAAATTATTCAGTTTTGTAAAAATAACAAAGCTGGAAAAACGTAAACTTGATATTGTAGTAATCTCTGATGTACATTTAGGTACGTATGGCTGCAGAGCAAAAGAGCTTTGTAGATACCTAAGTACTATTAACCCCAGTATGCTTATTTTAAATGGCGATATTGTAGATATATGGCTTTTTAGCAAAAAATTTTGGCCAAAAAGCCACATGCAAGTTTTAAAACAAATTACCAGTATGCTTAGCCGTGGTGTAAAAGTATATTACATTACAGGCAATCATGATGAAATGTTAAGACGGTTTGAGCATTTTTCGTTAGGCGATTTTCATATTGTAAATAAGCTTGTAATACACCATGATGACGGATTAAAAAGTTGGATATTTCATGGTGATGTATTTGATGTAACCATGAAGCATAGCAAATGGTTGGCAAAGCTTGGTGCTGTAGGCTACGACACACTTATACTTATAAACTCTTGTATAAATTGGATAAGTGAAAAAATGGGGAAGGGTAAAATTTCATTATCCAAAAAAATAAAAAATGCTGTAAAATCTGCCGTAAAATTTATTAATAATTTTGAACAAACTGCTGCCGAAATTGCCATTACTAAAGGCTATAATTATGTTGTTTGTGGACACATACATCAACCCAATAAAAAAGTAATAGAAAATGCTAATGGAAAAGTAGTATACTTAAACAGTGGCGATTGGATAGAGCATTTAACCGCTTTAGAATACGTACAAAATGATTGGACAATTTATGCCTATACAAAAGATATATTGGTAAACGAATTTAATGATGACTATTATTTGGATGAAGGTGCCTATTTGCGTACTACAGAATTATTTAAACGAATGATGGAAGATTTTGAAACAGCACATTAAACCTACAAGTATGAAAATTTTATATGCTTTACAAGCCACTGGTAACGGTCATATTAGCCGGGCAAACGAAATTTTACCTTATTTAAAAGAAATGGCAGAAGTAGATATTTTATTAAGTGGCACACAATCAAATATTGAGTTAAACCATTATGTAAAATTTAGAAGAAGAGGGTTAAGTTTTGTTTTTGGAAAAAATGGAGGAGTAGATTATTTACAAACATTAAAAAAAATAAAATCGAAACAATTTTTAAAGGAAATAAATACTATACCTGTTGAAAAATACAATTTAATAATAAATGATTTTGAACCGTTGAGTGCTTGGGCAAGTAAACTTAAAAATGTGCCTTGCATTTCGTTAAGCCACCAATATGCTGTGTTAGATAAGGCTGCCCCAAAGCCTTTACGCTTTGATCCCTTTGCTTGGGTTGTATTAAAATATTATGCTCCTTGTAAAACAGGTATTGGTTTTCATTTTAAAAAATATAGCGAAAGTATTTACACTCCTGTTATTAGAGAAGAAATTAGAAACGCCTATGTAAGAAATTTAGGGCATTACACTGTTTATTTGCCAGCCTACAGTGCAGAAAAAATAGTAAATATTTTAAGTGGGTGCAAAACTGTTCAATGGCATATTTTTACAAATGATTGTAAAAAAAGTTATGGGCAAAAAAATTGTTGGATACGC
>JANNWD010000039.1:0-2654 GCA_031408315.1 Bacteroidota bacterium | reverse complement strand
TTTTGTAGAAGAACTAAATCTACCTCCTGTAAAAATACATTGTAGTGTATTGGCAGAAGATGCTATTAAAGCAGCCGTTAACGATTATCGTGTAAAGAATGGTAAAGAGGCTATAAAGTTTGAAGAAAGTGTAGTACACTAAAATGAAATAAAGATGGCCGAAGTAGCAACAGAAAACTCGATTTTTATAAGTGATAAAGCAAAGGCAAAAGTTATTCAACTAATGACTGATGCCGGCGTAGTAGATGATTCATCATACTTTTTACGAGTAGGTGTTGTAGGCGGCGGTTGTAGCGGTTTGAGTTACAAAATGGATTTTGACAACGAAGTAAAACCAATGGATCAGGTTTTTGAAGATAAAGGTGTAAAAATTGTTTGCGACCTTAAAAGCTTTTTATACCTAGTAAACACAGAGCTTGAGTTTAGCGACGGATTAAATGGTAAAGGTTTCTTTTTTAATAATCCTAACGCTAGTAGAAGTTGTGGGTGTGGAGAGAGTTTTGCTGTATAAATCTTTATAAAGATAATTTTGGAACCTGCTTAAAATGAGCAGGTTTTTTTGTGCAATTAACATATTAGGAATAACAAATTTAAAATGTGTATTATTTACACATTAATGGGTTACTTTTTTATTTTTTTGGTATAAAGATCTAATAATTTATTTCTTTTTAAATTCAGAAAACAAAACATTATGACAAAGAAAATTACGTTTACCCTACCCCCACAAATAGTAGATAACGCAACATCGGCTTTACTTTTAGGCGATTTTAATAACTGGGATATTAATAGTGGTAGCCAAATGGTAGCCCAAAAAGATGGTTCACTTAAAGCAACAATTAGTTTAGAAACTGGTAAAACCTACCAATATAGGTTTTTATTAAATACCGGTACTTGGGTAAATGATGATAATGCAGCAGAATTTATACATCAATATCAAGTACAAAATTGTGTAATTACTGTACCACAAAATAAGGTAGTAGCAAAAAAAGAAATAGCAACAACACCAAAAAAACCATCTGCAAAAAAGGCAAAAGCAACTAAAGCAGTTACAGAGAAAGTTGTAACAGAAAAAAAAGTAGCTGCCAAAAAAACGGCTACTCCAAAAAACTAAATAAAATTTAAAAAAATAACAAAAATCCCGTTTTTACTAAAACGGGATTTTTACTTCAACTATTTTTTAATTATCTCTCTTTATTATTGGGGGAGTAAATATCACTTCTTCTTCAACAGCTGGTGGAGGTGGTGGAAGTTTACCATATTTATTTTCATACATTTTTTTATTTCTCTTCCATTCTGTTAATGCTATTGTTTTTTCAAATCCTTTTTTACGTACCACAACTGAACCCTTACCATTATTTGAGTATACTTCTAAATTATAGCCTTGCTTATTTTTATAAATAGGAGGGGGCGGAGGAGGTGGTGGCGGAGGAACATCAATGGCATCCATAGGTGGTGGTGGTGGAGCTACTTCTGTTTGTGCATACATAGTATGGGCAATAATTATCATTACCAAAGTGGTTACTAATTTTTTCATATGTTAATTTTTGTAGTTAGATGCTATGCACACTTTTTTCCATAAAAAATCCCTCCAAAAATTTGAAGGGATTGTAGCAGTTGGTTTCGGTAAACAACCTAATATATTAATTTTTTGAAACGATTGCTTGTCAACAACCAATGAATCTTATTAACTAAAAACCACCTAATTCAAAAAATTAACTTGTTTTGTAAAACTAAATATTGCCAAATAGCAACCCAAATATTAAGACACAGCGATATACAAATTTGCTGCTTAGTTTTTTAATTAAATTTAAACTATACTAAAGTGGGGAAATCTTTTTAATTAATTAACACTTGGTAAGTGGCACTATTATTGAGGAATTTATACCTTGCAATGTATTGATTTAAAGTAAGCTGTAAAAATTTAAGCATGAAGAAATATTACATTATTAGTTGTTTACTATTTATAGTAAACTCAATTTTTTCACAAGTAGTATTTACCGATAATTTTAATACTAGTACTGGGGCTACTTACACAAATACTGTAGGAGCAATTGGTAGCAGTGCTGTGTGGAATATGAATAGAAGTGGAATTGATTGGTGTGCAAGAATTAATGGTGGTATTTTAGATTGTTCAAATGACAGTGATGCTAGTGGTCCAAATAATGCTAATGGTTGGACGTTTGCTCATACATCTACAGCAGCTTTTTCTTCACCATATAACCCACAACTTAATCTCAATACAACTACAATTACCTGGACGTTTAATATGCGTCAAATACGTACCGACCCTGCTGGCTTTGGGGCAGGGAGTTATGGTGTAGCCTTTATTTTAGCAGGGTCTAATAATGATGGGGCTGCTGGTAGTACTGGTTATGCGGTTGCTTTAGGACAAAGCTTGAGTACAGATCCTATTCGATTAATACAATATAATAATGGGATGCAAGGAGCAATTGCAAATATTATTACATCAAATACAGCAGGACTTACAGATTTTGGGGCTAATTATTTAAGTATTAAAGTAACCTATACGCCAAGCACAGACACATGGGAATTGTTTTTGAGAGATGATGGATTAAGTGCCTTTGTAGATCCAGCTACTGGCACTTTGGTGTCTCAAGGTACAGCAGTAGATAATACTTTTACTGGGCAAAATT
>JANNWD010000038.1:0-6309 GCA_031408315.1 Bacteroidota bacterium | reverse complement strand
ACTAATACGTTGTTTCTTTTTTACTGCTTCATCCAAGGGAATATAACTCATTTTATTATTTACTATTCCTACAAATACATTGTGTTTTCCTTCTATTAGGCACTCAACAGCATGGTATCCCATTCGGCTGGCAATAACTCTATCCATACAGCTAGGGCTGCCACCACGTTGAATATGACCTAAAATACATACTCTAACTTCTTGCTGTGGCAATCGTTCTTTAATAACTTTTGCTACTTCGTTTGCACCTCCAAACTCATCACCTTCGGCAACTACAATAAGGTTTACCAATTTATGCCTGCGTTCTTTTTCGGCAAGTTGAGTAATTATTTCATCCATTACGGTTTTGCGTTCTGGAATTAAAATATTTTCGGCACCAGTACTTATTCCGCTGTGCAATGCAATATAACCAGCATCTCTACCCATTACTTCAATTACAAATAATCTATCATGTGCATCGGCAGTGTCTCTAATTTTATCAATGGCTTCTACGGCGGTATTTACAGCTGTATCAAAACCAATGGTAAAATCGGTTCCAGCAATATCTTTATCAATAGTACCAGCAAGGCCAATACAAGGAATATCAAATTCGTTACTAAATAATTGGGCACCTCTAAAACTTCCATCGCCACCAATAATTACTAAGCCGTCAATACCATGTTTTTTTAAATTAGTATATGCTTTCTTTCTTCCTTCATATTCAAAAAATTCTTTGCAGCGGCTTGTTTTTAAAATTGTACCACCTCTTTGTATAATATTGGCAACACTTCTACCCTCCATTTTAATAATCTCATTTTCTACCATACCACTATACCCCCTCATAATACCATAAACTTCAAGCCCATGGTATATTGCTGTTCTTACTACAGCTCTTACACAGGCGTTCATACCAGGGCTATCGCCACCAGATGTTAACACACCAATTTTTGTTACTTTCTTTTCCATACCAATAAAGATAATATATCTCTTTTTAACTTATTTATTGTGTCAAATATACACAAACCATTTTTAACTCTTTTCTTAACCTACTTTTTTAATAAAAAAAAAGTATTATTAATGATAAAAATATCCGATTAAGGGTATGTTGTAGGTATATATAAATTATGTAATTGCTAGACCTACAAAATACATAGGCAACACATGGGAAATATCCGAAACATTTCCAACTAGGGTAGATGCTGAAACTCCAACAGTAATTAAGTAATTTTACACAATGAAAATTTTAATTACAGGAGCTAATGGTTTTTTATCCCACTATTTAATTGCACAATTAGTTGAAAAAAAAATTACAGTTATTGCTACCGCAAGAGATAAATACAAGGGCGAAATAAAAAATGAATTTTTATATTTTGCCAAAATGGATTTTACAAATGAAGATGAGGTAAACAATGTATTTACAAAACATTCTCCTACACACATAATACATGCTGGTACTATAAGTAAGCCAGATGATTGTGAAAACAATAAACCCCTTGCCGATAAAATAAATATTGATGGAACTAAAATTTTATTAACAGCAGCCGAAAAAATAAAAGCACAATTTTTATTGGTAAGCACCGATTTTGTTTTTGATGGCATAAAAGGAATTTATAAAGAAGATGACGAAAGAAAAGCGGTAAACTATTACGGACAAACAAAAATTATTGCTGAAGATTTGGTAATGCAATATCCTTTTAATTGGAGCATTGTACGTACCGTTTTAGTTTATGGAAAACCACTAACTGGCCGAAATAATATAATAACTTTGGTAAAAGAAAAATTACTAAAAGGAGAGGAGTACAACGTTTTTAGTGACCAAGTTCGTACGCCAACTTATGTAGAAGATTTAGCAAATGCTATTGTATTACTGATTGAAAATAATGCAAAAGGTATTTACCATATAAGTGGCGAAACAGTTGTAACACCTTACCAAATGGCCATTGCCACAGCCGAATTTTTAAACTTAAATACGTCGTTAATCAAAGAAGTAACTGCCCAAACCTTTACACAACCTGCATTACGACCTGCTAAAACTGGTTTTGATATTAACAAAGCAAAAAGAGATTTAGGGTTTATGCCTGTTAGTTTTGAAGAAGGGTTGAGGAAGACGTTGGAGTAACTACATCCTCTCTGGCACATCAATACCTAACAACTGCATACCGCTTTTAATAACCGTTGCAGTCATACTGCAAAGTAATAAACGCAATTGTTTCTTTTCTTCACTTTCTGCATTAGCAATGCTATGCTCTGCATAAAAAGAATTAAAAATTTTAGCAACCTCAAATACATAAATAGCCACTTCACTTGGGTTGTGTTCGTTTGCAGCTTTATCAATTACATTGCCAAACTGCTCTAAAGTAAGGAGTAATTTTTTCTCCAAAGGCAACAAACTGCTCATTGTCAATTGTCCATTGCCAATTGCTTCTTTCCTTAGTATACTTTTAATCCTAGCATGTGTATATTGCACAAAAGGTCCGGTAAATCCATGAAAATCTATACTTTCCTCTGGGTTAAAAATCATTTTCTTTTTTGGCTCCACTCTTAATAAAAAGAATTTTAAAGCACCCAAGCCAATGGTTGTATATAGAGTAGTTAATTCTTCGGTAGTAAAATCTTTTACCTTGCCTAATTCTTCGGTTTTTGCTTTAGCCACATTTTCCATTTCGGCTACCATGTCATCAGCATCTACCACAGTACCTTCACGGCTTTTCATTTTGCCACTCGGCAATTCAACCATACCATAACTTAAATGGTAAATATTTTGTGCATTTGGTAATTGCAATTTTTCGGCAATTAATTTAAGCACTTTCATGTGGTAATTTTGCTCATCGCCAATTACATAAATGCTTTGATCTATACCGTATTCCTCATATTTCTGTTGTGCTAAGCCAATATCTTGTGTTATGTAAACGCTGGTGCCATCTCTACGTTGTACAATTTTTCTATCTAAGCCATCATTGGTTAAATCTATCCATACACTGCTATCTTCATCTTGCACAAACACATTTTTATGAAGGCCTTTTTCTACAATTTTTTTACCTAATAAATAAGTGTTGCTTTCGTAATAGGCTTTATCAAAATCAGCACCTATTTTATTGTAGGTAATATCAAAACCTTCATACACCCAACTATTCATTTCTTTCCAAAGGCTTATTACATCTGGTTTTCCAGCTTCCCAATCTAAAAGCATTTGTTGGGCTTGTTGCATTATTGCTGTTTGTTTTTCAGCTTCTTTTTCTGGTATTCCACTTTGTACTACTTCAGCTATTTGCTTTTTTAACTCATCATTAAACTTCACATAATATTCTCCCACAAAATGATCGCCTTTTGTATTAGTACTTTTTGGCGTAGCACCATTTGCAAATAATTGCCAAGCAATCATACTCTTACAAATATGTATCCCTCTGTCGTTTACAATACAAGTTTTTATTACTTCATTTCCATTTGCTTTTAAAATTTCGGCGGTGCTCCACCCTAAAAATATATTACGCAAATGCCCAAGATGCAAAGGTTTATTGGTGTTAGGAGAGGAATACTCCATCATCACTTTCCTACCGATCATTTCTTTCTTTCCAAAACATACATCTTTGTAATTATGGGTTAAAATATCTACCCAATAACTATCGGCAACAGTAAGGTTTAAAAAGCCTTTTATTATATTAAAATTAGTAAAAAGGGTAGGGTTGTTTTGTGTAAGATGATTGCCTAATTTATTGCCAATATCATCTGGCGATAGCTTTAATGTTTTTACCAAGCTAAAAAGCACAATGGTATAATCACCTTCAAACTCAGGCTTGGTTTGGTTTATTTGAAAGTGGTTTTCGGTAAACGATTGATTAAAAATGGCATTTAAACTATGTATTGCAGCTTGTTGTATTTGTTTTACTATCGACATGGTGCAAATATAATAAGCAGTTGGCAGTTTGCAGACGGCAATTCAAAAATTGCTAGCTATTTTGCCAGCTGCAAACTCCCAACTGTAAACTGCATCCCTTATCTTTGCACCCTTTTTAAAAATTATGATTAATGTAAATAACGTAACCCTTGCTTATGGCAAAAGGGTTTTATTCGACGAAGTAAATATCAACTTCGTTAAGGGAAATTGTTACGGTATTATTGGTGCAAATGGTGCTGGTAAATCTACTTTTATGAAAATAATTAGTGGAGATATTGAGCCAAATAAAGGTACAGTAAATATTACCCCAGGCGAACGCATGGCGGTGCTAAACCAAAACCAGTTTGCTTTTGATGAATTTAGTGTGCTGCAAACTGTAATGATGGGGCATAAAGAAATGTGGACTATAATGCATGAAAAAGATGCCTTATATTCAAAAGAAGATTTTAGCGAAGCAGATGGCATAAAGGCTGGCGAATTAGAAGAAAAATTTGGCGAAATGGGCGGCTACACTGCCGAAAGTGATGCTGCAACCTTACTTAGCGAATTAGGTGTAAAAGACGAATTGCACTATACATTAATGAAAGATGTAGCGGCAAATATTAAAGTAAGGGTGTTATTGGCACAGGCTTTATTTGGTAACCCAGATATTTTATTATTGGATGAACCTACCAATAACTTGGATGTGGAAACGATTAGTTGGTTAGAGAATTTTTTAGCCGATTACGAAAATATTGTATTGGTAGTAAGTCATGATCGACATTTTTTAGATGCCGTTTGTACACACGTAAGTGATGTTGATAAAAACAAAATTAAAACCTACACAGGTAACTATACTTTTTGGTACGAAAGCTCTCAATTAGCGGCAAGACAAGCCAACGATAAAAACAAAAAAGCCGAGGATAAAAAGAAAGATTTATTGGAGTTTATTGCCCGATTTAGTGCAAATGCTAGTAAAAGTAAGCAAGCAACTAGCCGTAAAAAAGCATTAGACAAATTGGTGTTTGAAGATATTGTACCAAGTAGTAGAAAATACCCTGGTATTATTTTTAAACAAGAAAGAGAAGTTGGTAACGAAATATTAAAAGTTGATAATCTTTGTTATTCTAACGATGGTAAAAAACTATTTAATAGAGTACGTTTTGATATTCAAAAAGGTGATAAAATTGCTTTTTTAAGTAAAGATCCGTTAGCTTTAACAAGTTTTTTCGAAATTATTAACGGCAAAATAAAAGCTGAAAGCGGTACGTACGAATGGGGTACAACTGTTACCACCGCTTATTTACCTAATGATAATACCGAGTATTTTATTGATAGCCAGTATAACCTCATGGATTGGTTACGACAATATGTACCGCCTACCACTAAGGATGTAGATGAAGATTTTTTACGTGGCTTTTTAGGTAAAATGTTGTTTACTGGAGATGAAATTATGAAGAAAACAAATGTACTTAGTGGTGGCGAAAAAGTACGTTGCATGTTGAGTAAAATGATGTTGCAAAACCCCAATGTGTTAATATTAGATGAACCAACCAACCATTTAGATTTGGAAAGTATTATTTCGTTCAATGATAATATGGTGGCCTACAACAGTAACTTGTTAATGACTACACATGATCATCAATTTATGCAAACCGTTTGTAATAGAATTATTGAACTTACGCCTAAAGGAATTATAGATAAGTTGATGACGTACGATGAATATTTAGCAGACGAAAGAGTGAAAGAAACGAGGGAAGAGCTTTATAAATAATGTGCTAATACTGAAATATGCTAATTCGATAATTTGCTATTGTTTGTGCTAATGGTTTTGGAGAGATAGCTATTTTTATTAACTTATAATTTTAAAAAATTAGCAAATTAGCACATCAGCAAATTAGCTCATTAAAATTATTAAAACGATTTTGATAAAGAACACTGTCATATCACTTATAGACTTCTTCTATCCGCCATTTAAAAAATTAATGCCGGAGCAAACCTTTCGTTACCTTGCCTGTGGCGGCTTTAATACCGTATTGGGTTTAGCTTTTTACTTTGTTTGTTATAAATATATTTTAAAAGAACAAAATTTAGATTTTGGCTTTTATGCCTTTAAACCACATAATGCCGCATTATTTGGAGCATTTATACTAAATTTTGTTGTAGGCTTTACGCTAATGAAATTTGTTGTTTTTGTAGAAAGTAATTTAAAAGGTAGAATACAATTGTTTCGCTATTTTTTATCTTTTTTAATTAACCTTACGCTTAATTATTTTTTATTAAAATTATTTGTTGAAGTACTAAAGTGGGATGCTATACTTTCACAATTTATAACCACTTGTATAATTGTTATTATTAGTTATTTAAGTCAAAAGCATTTTAGCTTTAAAGTAAAAAAAGAAGGGGGAGCATAAAAAAAATGTCCTCACTGTAGAAACAGGAGGACTTTAACGATT